>CAZUZZ010000181.1:0-4311 GCA_964625055.1 uncultured Bacteroides sp.
GATATTTCCCATATGGGTATCCATTGAAGAGACTTTCATAGACTACCTCCTGTTTGATATATGGACTGATATACTCGCAAACTCGCGCTGTCGCGCTTTCTGCCCGACTTCGTCGGACGTTTGCTCGTTAATCGCGCAGGAAAACCAAATGTCCCTTTCAGGGTCGCTTGGTTTTCCTATGCGCTGATTATATTATAACCCGATATCCCTAAAAAAGAAACTGAAAAAAACTTTTATAATTTTCACTTGCAATCTCTTCCACTTTCTGCTATTATACAAATGTTGCGTAGAGCAAATCATGCTGCGCTTGTTTTTTAATACTTCACTTGTTAGGAGGTGCAAAGATGGCTAAATGTGATATTTGTGGTAAGGGCGCTCATTTCGGAAATAACGTCAGCCATTCTCATAGAAGATCTAATCGGATTTGGAAATCCAACATTCAGAACGTAAAATGCATGGTGAATGGCGCAAGCAAGAAGCTTCATGTGTGCACACGCTGCCTTAGATCCGGCAAAGTAGAGCGCGCATAATCCGCTTCTTTTTATAAGGGCATTGAAAAGGATGTTGTGAAATAACTCATTTTAGTTATTTGCAACATCTCTTTTTTATACTCTTCTCTTTTGAAAAAAGCGCCATTCCCGCTCTATTTTACAAGATACCTGACAACCTGCGCAAATTCCGCCTCATCTATCTTCGTCCGGGAAAACCCTGCCCGCTCCAATATCCGGATGCTCTCGGACAGTTCTTTTTCGTCAGCTTCCCAGAATCCCTGATCCAAAAGCCATCCAATCTGTTCTTCGTAATTGACCATTTTAGTCAACTCTCGGTTCTTTCTGCCGATCTTTCGAATATACTCCTGATACCGCATGATCAGTTTTTCATTTCTATCCGCTTTTTGGTAGCGATAATTTCTTATCATTCGGAGCACGATCTGCCGTCCCGCGACTAAGGCGGCAGCCACACCCGCTAACAGGCAAAGCGTCCGTCCCAGCAGCTGTCTGGTCTCCTCGTCAAACGCGATTCCTGTCTGCCCGCCATCGTCCGAAGCTTCCTCCGCGGCCCCATCATCATTGCCGCCAAGGAAATCCAACAGACGCTGCCACAGACTTTCATCGGTCTCTTCCTCCCCGCCCGATGCAGGCGTCACCTCCACAACCTGCCACCCAAGCGCTTCATCATAGATCTCCACCCATGCATGGGCATTGGCATCAGTGGCGTCCACAGATACCACCGCTTCCACGCCCAGAGGGGAATATCCCTCGTAATACTCTTCATACCGAGCCTCCTCCAACCGCGTGCCTTCCGCAAAGATATCCGTCGGATCAATGGCATAGCCTTCCACATACCTTGCCGGAATGCCGAGATAGCGGAAGATCAGAGTGGAAGCGCTGGCAAAATGAGCGCAGTACCCTCTCCGGTTCTCTTCCAGAAAATAATTCACAAAATCTTTATTGTTGGGCGTCAGCCCGGGACGAAGTGTATAGGGAATATTGTCCTGATAATACTGTGCCAATCGGGAAACAATCTCCGCCGTGCTCATAGTTTCTTCGGAAAGTCCCGCTTCTTCACAGAAAGCGGCGATCACTTCCCAATTTTCTTCCGGCACCACGAGCCACTCCTCCATCCGGTTTTCCGCTGTTCCTGTAAGCGCCTCCCGCGATACCCTCGGATAATAGGTATATTCTCTGGTCTGCCCCGGATAGATCTGTATATCGGTATCTTCCGAGTAATACGGCAGATATGGACCCACGGCCGCCGCAACATTGGTGATCTTCATGATACCTCTTGCCGTATATTCCCTGCCCGCTTCGTAATGCTCCTTCATTCGCAGAACAGTATCGTCCGTTTCATCTATCATAAACCCGTATTCATCCGCCAGACGGCTCCACCGGTTACTGTAAGGACGGTAGAGTTCACCCGTAAAAAATTTAAAATAAAGACGTTCTTCGCTGTATGGCGCAAATTCCACTCTCAAATCCGGCTGAAAATCCAGGCGGACCGAGCTTACGCCACCCAGAGTACCGCTTGTAAGGCCACCCGTATTCGGATAAAAATTGAACAGCCCCATCAGACCTGACAGGGAAATATTCTCAACCGTATCCATCGTTCTCTTCTTCAATCCGCTTGGGTTATGGGCTGCCTGAAACTGCTCCTTCGGATAAATGATCTCCATGAGTGAAACTGCCAAAAAACAGATCAGGAATACAGCTGCCAGACCGGCCGCAAGCGTACGCCCGGCATACACATAGGAAATCGTCCTCCTTTTCAATAGATTTCTCTGCAATTCATACTTTGCATTTCCCTGCCGCAGCTGATAATGTCCGCCACAGCGAATGATATACGCCGACAACAGACCGCCGAGATACATGGCAATATACAACCCGTCCGGTTCCAGTTCCAGATACATCGGCATGAGCAGCATCCCGACGCCCACCAGAATTGCCATATAGTAACGCATCCGCCGGGAAATCAGGACATTCATCAAAATACAGCATACACAGCCGATAAAACACATGGAGATCGTGACCGCCAGATACCGGTTTCCGACCTGCTCGCCATAATTTCTCATCACGTTTCTGCCGAAAAAGTTGGAAATCTCCTCCGCCATATCATTTGCCACGGCATAGAAACCGCTGTTAATATAGATACGCAGTCCGCCTCCACTGACAATCAGCAATACCAGCAGCATAATATAGCCGATGTTTTCCCACATCTTATGATAATACAGCATGGAGCAGAACACGGCTGAGAGCAGAACGATGATATGTAATACCCACGAAGCATATTCCACCTGCAAGGACGATAGGAAACAGCCCATACCGCCCATAACGATCAAATAGACCAGAATGCCCTTGAGAATCAGTGTATATACCCTGTTTTCTTCCTGACCGCTGTCCTTAAGCCGCAGGATCACTCCGTCCGCCAGAAAAATTTTTTCTTCTTCCTGCCGGCGTTTTCTCCCTTTAATCATTTTCGCGCATCTCCACCTTCAACGTTCCACCCTGCTCCCCAATGAAAAGATAGGATTTTAAAAACGGGTAACAATTTCTCATATAAACTTCCAACCCATCACTGACTCTTATGGTCAATGGAGTTTGATAAATTCCGCAGAATGCTTCCTTCAACTCTTCCTCTGTGCCACAGCGGTATTCCCCAAAAGAAAAAGCCGCCTGATCCCAGCACAGAAAGCATACCGGCAGTCTTTGCCGTATAAAACTCTGTCCAAGGTAATAGGCCGTCTCCAATATGTTCTGCGCCTGTACCGGCTCCTCCGTCATCGAGAGCAGCAGCACCATCTCACTGCCCGCTACTGCCACACGCTCTTTCACCATAAGCGTTTCCTGCTTTGCAGACAGTTTCCAATGGATGTCCCGGATCCTGTCGCCCGGAATATATTCCCGGATATCACTCACTTCCGCAAAATCGCTCCCCTTGTTCCTGCTCTCTTCCGTTTCCGAAGCTTTCCCTTCCCATCCTGTGAGATCCATCTCCTGCGCCAACTTACCGTCAGGCAGCACATACATCTCGCAGGACAATCCGATCTTTTTCCGGCAGGTAACCAGCCCCATGATATCCTGTATGATCAGGGAATCTCCCTGCACCGAAAACCTCCCTAGCTCTACTATCTGGACCGGCATCCTCAGAGTGCTTGTCCCACGCAGGCTGACAGGCATAACCGCCGTAAATTCCGACGTATGCTCCAGAAAAGTGTTTGATACCGTAAGCTGTATTTGGCTGTGCAGTGCCATATACCAGACCGTATTCTGCCAGGAAAGCTCCAGAAGGACCTCTTCCCCCATCACCAGCCGCACTTGCCCGATTCTAAGCTCCGGCGAAAGCTGTCTTCCCAGATACACCAGTCCCACCACGGAAGCGATCGGCAATATGACGAGAATCATTGCCGTCGCCCATAAAAAATAGCTTTGCAGCACACTATACAGAAAAATATCCAGAGCCAACAGCAGCAGATAATTGACCATTCGAAGCGGACGTATCCGGTACTGATTTTCCTTTTCCATCTGACACCTCTTCTCATGCAGATCAACTGCGCGGACTTTTTATCTCAGCAAACAATTCCTGTATACAGTGATATATCGTTTTCCCTTCCGCACGCGCTCTTGCGCTGAGCTTTACACGGTGTCCCAGCACATCCGCAAACACATTCTGTACATCCTGGGCCGTCACAAAATCTCTGCCGGAAAGAACCGCCATAGCCCTTGACATACGAAGCAGCGCGATGCTTGCACGGGGGCTTGCCCCCATGGAAAACAGCGGGTTGCTTCTGGTTCTCTCCACCAGCGATACCATATA
>CAZUZZ010000182.1:0-4306 GCA_964625055.1 uncultured Bacteroides sp.
TTCCGTAAAATCCAGGTATCGTAATTGCATTAGTTTTTTGAACTAATTAATACCCCATTACTTTCTTGAAAGGAACTAAATTCCATCGTCTCAAAAGCAGCTAAACACAATAGCAATATTTTCTAAACTGGATCTTTACCATCTCTGGCATCAAGTATACCTAATGCTATGCTCCAGAACAATTCTGCTAAAAGTATAATAATCCCTATACTTGGAAACTTTTGCAAAAGATATTCTTTTTTCTCTATATCCAGTATAAACCAGCCAATTACCGATAATACGGCCATTATTTCATTAAAAACATTAATGAATAAATAAGAACGATCAATTTGTTCTATCCAAATTGGGAAGCCAAATAACATCTTATGTATGTCTGATCTGAAAATTACCTTTTTCTTTCTCCTAAAGACCCCTTCAGACGCATTTACCCATGAATATAAGATAAGACTTATTGGCATTAAAAAAAATAAATAATCCATTTTACTTTTATTCTGAGCATTCTTCATGATTCTCCAATATTTTTGCTAATTCCTGTACCAATATATGACTCCACCATGCACCATTTGTATCTATTGCGCTTGAATAAATTGTATTCAATCCCATTTTATCACTCATTTTCAATCAATCCATGCTTTATAAGCCTCGCCTTTATCGCACCATAACTTCTTCCATGCTTCTTTGCAATTTCCGAAATAGACATATCAGAAGAAAACTCCTGATCAAGTCTATCATCTTCTTCCTTACTCCACTTTGCTCCAGCGTTGAATTTCTGTTGCTTCTTTATATCTTTGGTCACCCCGTTTAACACATCTACAAGATCTTTCATATTTCTCGGTGTCATATGGTCTTTATAATGAAGCCCTTCATTCGTAATATGCAATACCGAGTGTGTGCCCTTTGTCTCAAGAATATAATGTTTATTTATTAGCCAATTTACAACTTTATGTATAGATCCGCGATCCAGATATGAAAGTTTTCCATACTCCGGTACTAAATTTAATTCGCCCTGTATTACTCTTTGGTCGGAAGAACCATATAAAGTTCGAACTAATATTGTATCGTTATAGTATTTCTTTGCACTGATATTAACCAGACAGAGCAATACTGTTTCTGCTATTTCAAGAATACTGTGATCATTGTAAATAGGGTATCGGGATTCTTCAACTTCCTGAAGTTTTGTATTTTCAATAATATCTTTTTCCCAATTTTCCTTCTCAGTCTGCTTATTCTCCGCAAATTCATTTAAACCTTTATTTCCTGTCTGCATTTCAACTTTCTTAACCATTGATGCATGATTTTGCTCATTTAGTACGCTATTTGCTGCAACAGGTTGATCTATTTCTGACAAATCATATCTCATCATTTTGTAATAATCTCTCATAGAAAGTGTCTTATTACACCCATGACCATTCTTATTGTAATTACTGCAGCCAAGAAAACATTGTGCCCCATTCTTAGGAGTCTTAACTATCAGATAACCATCTTGACAATCAGGACATTTCAGAATAGAAAGCTTTTTCCCCCGCAGGCTATTAGTCATGAAATCGCATATTTCCGGTTCATTTGTACAAATATACAATTTCAAACCATATGACGGCTTATATTTAAGTTGTAATGGGAATCCACAAATGGGGCATATACGCTTATAGATTGCAACCGGTTCGTCTTCTGTCCACTGACCACGCAAAAAGACATTTTTATACTCTTTCTTGATTTCAAGTAAAAATTCAGATGGATTCTTCTCCGGAGCAATAAAATACACTCTGTTCTTTGTTCTGGTCATCGCAACATAGAACAGTCTTCTTTCTTCCGCATACTGAATACTCTTGTCTTCTTTGACAACAAGAGATAGCACGGGATCATCTTCTATCTTGGACGGGAATCCATATGTTTCATTTCGCCCATTTACAACAATAACATTATCATAGCCCAATCCCTTTGACGCATGAGCAGTCATAAATGTTATATCCAGTTCCGGATATTTAACCGACTTAACTTTAGACCCCCGATTAATATATTCAAAAAGACCAGTTCTAGTCAATCTGTCACCGTCAAAGTTAAATCTCCCCAATAATAGAATATTGGTCTTTTCAGACTGCTTACCCTCCTGCCCGTTATACATTATAATCTGTTCAATCGCAGTCTGAACAGCATATGCTATGGCGTAATTCGTACCACTTCTCCGATCTGACTTTGGATCTTTTGCCGTACTGTCATAAGTATAAATAATTACCGGTTCTTCAATATGCTTTGGCGAAACAAGTGACTTTGTAAATTGAGCTGTATTTTTTTGAATAAAATTTCCCGCTATATCAATTATTTCCTGGGAATTTCTATAAGTTTTTACAATCTTCATGAGTTTTGCGTATCCCATAGTTTCTTCAAAGCGCGTAAATAAAGTAATATCAGATCCGCTAAACGCATAGATCGATTGCCAATCATCTCCTACTGCCATAATTTTAGCATCCGTCACTTCAGAAAATGCTTTTACCAAATCAAATCTCTGTCTGGAGATGTCCTGATATTCATCGACAATAAGATATTTGAAATCTAATTTCTGCTTCATTTCCTTTACTTCTTCAAGAACTCTGGCCGACTCATTAATCATGTCTTCAAAATCCACGGCATGATTTTCAACCAGAAACTTCTTGTATTCCCAAAAACACGCATGAGCAATATCAAGGAATAATTTTGTCCTAACATTACTTGTGGTCAGAGACAATCTGTCAAAATCTCTCTCATCATAACCATTAACCTTGAAGTTCCTGATAAAGTTGATAACCAGAAATACCAACCGGTTAATATATTTGTTCTCTTCCGAAGCAATTAACTTCTTTACAATTTCTTCATTAGATCGTCTATTTATTACGAAACCATGTTCAATAAGAGCTTTTTCGAGATGCGATGAAATACTCGCTCCATCATTGTATGATGAAAATGTATAAATCAAATCGGTATTATGCTGCCTATGCAATTTGATTTTATCATGAATTGCTTTCTTATATGCTTCCAACTCATCCTGATCATATAAGAAATTTTCTCCGCTTTCAGTAATCCCAAAATGCTCGATATAAACAATATGCTCCCCCTGCTGTATCATAAAATCAGGTGTATATGGTTTCTGAGCCATTGGAATGTTATATTTATAAACAGGCTCATAAGTGTAATCAATATTATTTATATACAGATAATTGGCTATTTCTACTTCTTGTATAGAACGCACAATTTCGTTTTGAATAGTAATCTTCTTTTTGCTGTTTCGATCAATTATCTCTTTCTTAAAATCATCTAATTCGCTGCGCATCGTCGCATAGTTTGCGTTTGCCATATGATTGAAAAAATTATTGATGTCGTCACCTTCGTACGGAGCATCAAAATAAGAAGAAAAAAAGAGTATCAAACTATTGACCACGCTGGGATCTCTCAAAACTTTATCTCTAAAATAATTTTGAACACAATAGTAAAGCTTACTTCCATCAACTATATTCAATTGTTCCGGGCTGTTTTTATGCAGAATAGCGTTACCAGTGGAATGAAAAGTTGCAATCGGACAGGAAATATTAAGCCCCTTATTGATCTTATCCCTAAGCTCATTTACTGCTTTGTTTGTAAATGAAATGATGAGAATCTGTTCCGGATTTATTCCTTGCTTTTCCACCAAATATTTTACTTTTGCCGCAACTGTAGTGGTCTTACCCGCTCCTGCCCCGGCAATTACAAGACTATAGTCCTCGTCTGAAAGGACTACTTTTCTCTGGTCCTCATCAAGACTTATAGCAGTATCCACTTCTTTTAAAATATTGTCCAAATAGTCTTTTTCTTCAATCAATTTTGTAGCTACATATCTGTCATTCAACTCATCGATGATCTTAACAATATCTTGATACTGACAACACAATTTTTGCGCGTCATCTGCACCAAATCCATGTTTTGAGCAGTAGTCTTCCAAAATATCGTTTTCAGCCAATGTAATAAAAAAATTCATTACCTCGGAATACTGGGCAATCTGAGATTTGACTTCTTTTCGTGAAATATAGTGATTAGAAACTTCAATGTCATCAAGATATTGTTGCCACTTCAAAAGCTGCGAACACTTACCCGACACCTCTTTATCTATATGTACTTTTACATTTTGCTTTCTTTTAAAAAAAGAGTCTAATAGTCCCATCATTTCATTCCTTAGTATTTTATATCTTCTAAGCATAATCGTATGGCTTGCTGAAGATGCAAAATCAATTGTTCAATTTATCAATCAGCATCTGATAATGCTTCTGACTGATATGCCTTCCGGCATTTTGCAAGCCTT
>CAZUZZ010000183.1:0-4302 GCA_964625055.1 uncultured Bacteroides sp.
CCTCCGATAACAAGGAGAAGGCCATGAGTATGCTGCATTCCTTCTACTGTTGGGGCCATGTGGGCGTGGTGGCTGTATCCACCATCTTTTTCAAACTTTTCGGAATTGAGAACTGGAAGCTGCTGGCGGTGGTCTGGGCGCTCATTCCCCTGTGCAATGCCTTTGTGTTTACCAGAGTGCCTATTGCTTCTCTGATAGAGGAAGGAGAAAAGGGACTCAGTATCAAAGAACTTTTTTCCATGAAGATATTTTGGATCTTATTCATTATGATGATCTGTTCCGGAGCCAGCGAGCAGGCGGTGAGCCAGTGGGCGTCCACCTTTGCGGAGATGGGGCTTGGTATTTCCAAGACGGCGGGAGATCTGGCGGGGCCTATGGCTTTTGCGGTGCTGATGGGAACCTCCCGGCTGTTTTATGGAAAGTATGGTGACAAGATCGATCTGGATCGATTTATGATCTGCAGCAGTCTTTTGAGTATTGCCGCTTACCTGTGTATTTCTCTTGTGCCGGTGCCGATGGTCAGTCTGATCGCCTGCGCAGTCTGCGGTCTGTCGGTGGGGATCATGTGGCCCGGAACCTTCAGCAAGGCGTCCGCTACGCTTCCGCGGGGCGGGACGGCGATGTTCGCATTGCTGGCGCTGGGCGGCGACGTAGGCTGCTCCGGCGGCCCAACGCTGGTGGGCATGGTGTCAAGTGCGTTAGGCGATAACCTGAAAATGGGAATTTTAGCGGGAGTGATCTTCCCGGTGCTGCTGCTTTCCGGGATATTGCTTTGTAGAAAAAGCAGATGATACAAAACGGCTATGGAATGAAATCCATAGCCGTTTACTGCTTCATCCTATAGAATTGGAATAGCAATCACCAGTATGTAAAAATGACTCCTGCGAGTGGTGACAATACTATCATAATGACGGAAAACGAAAAGGATTCCGCAGAGGTAAGCGTTGCGCGCTGCTCCGAGGGAAACATATCCTGCAGGATCGCATTTGTCCGTACCTGTATTGCGTCGTCTCCTACCGCTGCTAAAAAGCCGCCCGATGTCATAACTACCCATATGGACGAATGCTCTGCCAAAACGCCTGCAAAGACAAGCAGCACGGTGACAATAAACACACTTCTGTATTTCAGCTTTGGAAATTGTAGTATCAGCTTTGATCCCACAATGCCGCCCATTTCCATAAACAGCAGGGCAAAGCCGAGCCACCCTTGAGGTAGTTTCCCCTGGAGTTTTGCCTGCAAAAAGAACAGCAGCAGAATGTCAACAGCGCCCACAAAAGAGTTGCAAAGCATGAAACCGATTGCGCTTCTTGCCTTTCTCAGAAAAGAGATGCTTTCCTTAAAACAAGCGATCAGTTCGCTTCTTATTTCGGCCAAACTTCTGTGCTTTTTGTCGGTATTCGCATTCCCTGCGTAAACCTCAGAGAGAGAGCAGAGTATCAGGATTTGTACTGTGCCTGTTATCAGATCTGTTCCGTATGCGATCCTATAGCCGACAAAAAGAGCAAAGCCCGCGCACAAAGTGGAGATACCACTGCAAAGGCGGTATATGACAAGCTGATTGGAACAGTATCTCTCAAACTTGTTTTCCATTTTGGCAATTTTGAGTGAATCGTATGCCAACGCTTCGTCTGAACCGGAGGCAAAATTGTAGCTCAATGCATAAAAAGCAAGGGAAAGGCAAACCATAGGCAGGCCGTTGGAAAGTATCATAACGATATTTCCGGCCATTCTCATAACGCTGCTTACAATGAGCATTTTCTTTCTGCCAAACACATCTGCCAGTATTCCTGACGGAATTTCAAACATAAGGCTTGTGATGTGAAAAATGGTTTCGGCAATGCCGATTTCTACCAGACTGTAACCTCGTGCCGCCAAAATGGCGACCCACGCGCCCGTGAGCGACAGATTGCCCAGCACGGACGACAAATATAATTTCGATATTTGTTTCCTGATTTTAAACATAAAAAAACCTCCTTAACAATGATTGATCGTTAAGGAGACAATGCGACAAATTTTCCTAAAAAAGGCGCACTATCCCCCTAAAGGGGATAAATGGAACCTTTTGTCAGGTGTAAATTTGTCGTTTTCCACAGCATAAATGTAACCTCTGAATTTATATCTTGTAAATTTCACAATTTATTACAGCACATCATAAATAAAAAGTCAATGTACTTTTTTTGGAGTCCAAAATATAGGACTCTATACATGATATCCTCTTATCAGAACACAGGTTCGGAATGACGGACAGAAAGGAGTAAGAGGATATGAAAGGATATGCAGTAGAGAGTGGTTATATGGGATATGTGAACGGGGTATATATGTTGTTTGCCAGCGAAGAAGATTATCAGGATTATATCGCGGCGTAATGGGGAATAGATAAAAGGGAGTTGATAGAATGGGGGGAATCAAGTACAATAGGAAAGGAATGACCGGAGTTTGCAGCCTGATACATAAAAATATTTGTCGAGGGCTGCACAAAGGTATAAGATAGTGCATAAATTGAAAATAGCACGGGTGCACGGGAGAATGTATGGTCAAAAAGATAGATGAAATTCCTGTGAATTATATAGATGAAGGTGAGGGAGAGGTCGTACTTCTTCTGCACGGCTGGGGTGCGAATATCACCCTGTATCAGGGAATCATAGATACCCTGAAGCAGTGCAGGCGGGTGATCGCTTTAGATATGCCCGGATTCGGAAAGACGCCGGAGCCGCCTGTGCCCTGGTGCGTGGATGACTATGTGGATTTTGTACTGCATTTTATCGATTCCTTTTCCCTGAAAAAACTGAGCGTGGTGGTGCATTCCTTTGGCGGCAGGGTCTTTTTTAAGATGAATGCCAGAGAGAATCTGCCTTTTTCTATAGATCGGGCCGTATTGATCGACAGCGCCGGCATTTTGCCGAAGAAGAGCTTTGGGCAGAAGGTAAGCCTGAAATGCTATAAGATCGGTCGGGCTTTTATGAGTACGAAGGTGATGCATTTTCTCTATCCTGATGCAGTGGATAATATGCGGCGAAGGAGAGGATCTTCCGATTATAACAGCGCCACGCCTCTGATGCGGACCACTCTTGTGAAGGTGGTCAATGAGGATCTGGAGCCGCTGATTCATCTGGTGAAGTGTCCCGCCCTTTTGATCTGGGGGGATCTGGATACGGCTACGCCAATCCAGGATGCGAAACGGATGGAGGAGCTGATCGCGGATGCGGGACTGGTGGTGTGCGAGGGGGCAGGACATTTTTCCTTTGCTGAACAGCCTGCGAAAGTGAACGGTGCATTGAAGGCGTTCTTTGCAGGATAAGAAATTGCGGGAACTCTTACATGATTTCAGAGAGGAACAAGAATCCTTATGTATAATGTGTTATTTGTAATCTGGCTTATCACTTATCTGGTGGGTGCAGTCTGGTATGTGCTGTATCTGATGCATATGTTTCAGCAAAATTCCTATAAACCGCGGGAGTACGGAGAATGGATGGGACTGCATACGAATGTGGGGCGGCTGCTTGGCAAATGCCTGTATGCCATCGTTTCTTTTTTTCTCGTGTTAGTGACAAATATAGAATATCCTGCTGTTTTGATTGCATCCTGTCTGCTGAATGGAATGACTGTATTGGTCAACAAACCCCATAAGGCGAAGAAACCGTTGGTTTATACAAAGCGGGTCAAGAGAATGCTGCTCACCACGGGAATTTTATATCTGATTGTGATTTTGGCGGCTTTGTGCATAGGGTATTGCGGGTTTACTGCTTTTCCATCGGTTGAATTTCCGTGGAATGATCCAGCCATGTGGGAAATGTGGAGTGTAAGTCTGGCATTACTGGCTATGTTTATTTTACAGCCGTTTTTGATTTTGCTTGTCAATCTGATCAATCATCCGATAGAGAAGGGGATCGATCAATATTATATCAATGATGCCGCCCGCCTTTTACGGGAAATGCCGAATCTGAAAGTCATCGGCGTGACGGGAAGCTACGGCAAGACCAGCGTCAAATATTTTTTGAATACCCTGCTTTCTTCACAGTATAACGTGCTGTATACACCGGGGAATTTTAATACGACTTTAGGTGTGGTACGCACGATCCGGGAAAATATGAAGCCCTTCCATGAGATCTTTATCTGCGAGATGGGTGCCAGAGAAGTGGGAGATATCAAGGAGATCTGTGACTTGGTGCATCCGGATTACGGCATCATTACTTCCATCGGGCCGCAGCATTTACAGAGCTTTCATACCATAGAGAATATTATTTCCACCAAGTTTGAGTTGGCGGATGCGGTGCCGGAGACAGGGAAAGTTTTTTTAAACTA
>CAZUZZ010000184.1:0-4301 GCA_964625055.1 uncultured Bacteroides sp.
TTTAGGACGGCTCCTTCTCAATGACCTCGCCTTCCTCCATATGCGCTTCCTCTATCTGAAGTTCAAATTTGTCAAGCATGATCTGCAGGATCCGTCCCACAAAATAAAAACCGAGCAATACACACAACAAAACAATAAGCATCGTCATAAGCTCATAATGCAAAATCCGCATGGTGATGCTGACGATCGCCCCGGCGAGCAACATGACAAAAGGAGGGATCAATCTACGCTTTCTGGCCTTCGCTTGTCTCTCCTCTTCTTCTCGCTTTTCTCTGGCCTCCCGCTGTGCCGCAGTCTCTATCTCCTCCTCCGGTTCACCATCGCCTTCGGCCTCGGTCCCGGTTTCCGGCTCCTCGCCTTCCACCGGCTCCGGCTGTTCTGTTACTTCCGTCTCGTCGTTATCCTTTTCTTCCCAGTCCACCTTGCTATCCTTCCACTATATACCTGTATGCCACATACCCTCAACCGACTCAGATCTTGTACTCGGACTTGCCTACCGCCCTGATTACAAAATCCCCCGTCTCCGGATAAAAAATAACGGTTCTTCCAAAATTTTTACCCGTATCTTCCGCCAGAATCGGAATCTTCAGCTCTCCAAGCTTCTTCTTCACTGCCTGCACATTTCTCTCTCCCACACGGACCGCCTCGCTGTTGCTTCCAAATGCAAACATCTGCGCACCGCCTGCGATCTTGGCTACCAGCCGGTTTCTGTTGGCGCCCTTTTTGGTCACCTGCTTCACCAGCTCCTCTATCCCCGTATCCGCAAATTTCGGAATATTCGAATTATTGCGGATCGACGTGGAATCCGGCAGCATAATATGTGCAAGTCCGCCGATCTTTGTGACCGGATCACGAAGCGCGATCCCCACACAAGATCCTAATCCCAATGTTGTAATACTGTCAGGACTGACGCATACCTTTAAGTCGGCCATTCCGACCTTTATCTCCACACCCATAACACTGCTTTCTCCTGTTTACACATTCTTCATCCATACCCCCAGGCACCGGTTTATCAAAGACCAATCCCCAGCGCCCTCAACATCCTGCCATAGGAATCCATATCCGGAATCAGGATAAAATATCCGTCTAATACCATTTCGTCGAAAAACTGTGTCTGGATCAACAGCATCCTGTCTCCCAGAGCCGCAAACTCGATTGCCGGCACGCTTAAGATAGCGCCCGCCATGTCCACAGTCAGATCCGGCACAGTAGGAGAGATGACCAGATTTGTAATACTTGAAAGAGAATTCAGGTATGCGCCGGTCATGATATTTCCCACCTCTTTCAGGGCGGAATACTCCATCTCTGAGAATTCCTCTCCTTCCGACTCCATACCGGTCAGCTTCCCGACCAGATGCTTTGCCGCCTGCTTTTCCAGAAGAAACATGATGCTTCCTGTAATATCCCCCTCAATGGCAAGATAGATGCCCGCCATGACCGTCTCCTCGCCGACCATGGCTTCGCCCAGTTCCTTAAACTCCAGAAGCTGCACTCTGGGAACCGACATATCCACCTTGCACTGCATCATCTGTGCCAGGGCTGTCGTTGCGTTCCCGGCACCGATATTGCCCAATTCTTTCAAAACGTCAAAATACTCATTTGACATATTGTCCATGGTAAGTTCACTCACAATGAATCCTCCTAAATATACACTACAGGTTCTCCGGAACCACAGCATTTAAATCGAGCAGAGAGATCAGACCGCCATCGCTCTTGCCAACCCCGCAAAGAAAGCTGGCTCTCTCATCTTTGGCATCGTAAGCGATCTTCTCGATCCTGTCATTCTCCAAAGTCACCACTTCCTTCACTTCATCGACCATGATGCCGAGAGTGCCCTGCTGCTCCAGCTTCAGAATGATGATCCTGCTGGCCTTGGTCTCTACATCCGGCTCTAACCCCATCTTGATCCGGATACTCATAACAGGAATGACCTCACCTCTTAAATTGATCACGCCTTTCAGGTACTCATCCACCTTGGGCACTCTGGTAATGTGCTGCATTCTTACAATATTATCTATGTACTTGATGTCAATCCCGTACTGCTCGTCGCCCAATCTGATCACGATAAACTGCGTGGTCTCCCCGATCGGTCTTAATTCATCTAAATAATCGTTATTGTCCGCCATATCTTTTTCCTCCCCTCTATCAGATCAGTGTGTTGGCATCCAGGATCAGCGCCACCTCACCATCACCCAAAACTGTCGCGCCGCTGATGATCTTACACTTGTTGATGTACTTGCCCAGTGACTTGATAACGATCTCCAGCTGTCCGATCAACTCATCCACCACAAGTCCTGCCAGCTTGTCGCCCTTCTTAACGACTACTACCACCAGATTATCCTCGGGTCCCTTCTTGCTGGGAACCTCCAGAACCTCATTTAAACGGATCAGCGGGATCACCTGATCACGGAGCGTGATCACTTCCTTCGCCTGTACCAGCTTCACCTCGCTGGGCAGAATATCCTCAATGGTCTGAATAGAGCCCAGAGCGATCGCATATTTCTCATCACCGATCTCCACCATCAGAGCCTGAATGATCGCCAGGGTAAGAGGTAATCTGATCGTCCAGGTACTTCCCTCTCCCAGCTTCGACTTCACTTCCACCTCACCGCTCAGGGATTCGATCATGGATTTTACCACATCCAGTCCCACGCCTCGTCCGGATACGTCGGATACCACCTTTGCTGTGGAAAATCCGGCATTAAAGAGCAGATCTATGATCTCCTTCTCACTCATGGCTTCGCCCTGCTCCGGAGTGATCACGCCTCTCTCAATGGCTTTATTCTTAACTGCATTCGTGTCGATACCGTTACCGTCATCCCGAACCTCAATGACAACGTTATTGCCGTCCTGATAGGCATCCAGGAAAATGGAGCCGACCTCCGGCTTCCCTCTCTCTTTACGAACCGCAGCGGACTCCAGACCATGGTCTGCGGAGTTACGGAGCAGATGCATCAGGGGATCGCCGATCTGATCCACCACGGTACGATCAAGCTCGGTCTCCTCACCGCTCATATAAAGCTCCATCTTCTTGCCCAGCTTCTTCTGAAGGTCGCGCACCATACGGGGGAACTTATTGACCGTACTCTCGATGGGCACCATTCGTACCTTCATCACTGACTCATGCAGAGATGTGGTAACACTCTCCAGATACTCGATCTGCTCGTTCACAGCCTGGCTGGAATTGCCGGACATAGCGGATGCCGACACGAGGGAGTTCTTTGCAATGATCAGCTCGCTGACCAGATTCATCAGCGTATCCAGCTTCTCGATATCTACTCTGACTGTCCTGTTTACCACAGGCTTGTTTGCCGTCTGCTTCTTCGCTGCGGGTGCTGCCGCTGCAGCCTTCTGTGCTGCAGGTACCGCCGCCGTGGGCGTATCCTGTACCGTGGGCTCTGCCGGTGCCGCAGGAGTTTCCTTTGCCGCAGGAGCTTCCTGTGCCGCAGGGGCCTCCTGTGCCCCGGGCGCTGTCTGTACCTCTGCTGCGCCGGAATCCTCCTCGCTTATCTTCATATCCTCCAGCTTCAATTCACTGCCGGTAACTTCCTCAATCTCAGAGACGCCTCTTGCTGCAGTCAATACAGTCTCCAGATCTGTCTCGGAAACAATGATCAGGCTGAAGTGCTGTTCAAATTTCTCATCCTCAATATCCTGAGAGGAAGGATCAGAAACGATGATCTCACTGGTCTCCTCGATCGCCTTAAATACCAGAAAAGCTCTCGCTGCTTTCAGGATACAGGATTCCTGCACCTTTACCGTCAGTCCGTAAACGCTCTTACCCATCTTGATGGCCTCACTGAGGACACTGCGCTGAGCCTCGCCTAACTTGATCGCACCGAAACCGCTGTTTGCCGCAGGAGCATCCCCCGCCGCTGCGGGCGCGGGAGCGGCTGCCGCCGGAGCGCTCTCTTCGCCGGAACCGCCGTTCATAATATCATTGAGACGCTTGATCAGAGCGCCGTTATCGTTCGTACCCTCATCAGAGCTTTCTCTGATATTGGTGTTATACTCTTCCAGGGCATCCAGACACTGGAACAATACGTCGATCATATCTGCGGTCACCTTGACATTGCCGTTTCTCACCTCAGAGAAAACGTTCTCCATATCATGGGTCAGTGTCTGCATCCTCTTATAGCCCATGGTGCCCGCCATACCTTTTAAGGAATGCGCCGCACGGAAGATCTCATTGATCGTATCGCTGTTCTCCGGATCCTGCTCCAGAGAGAGTATCTGCGTATTCAGATTCTGCAGATGTTCGTTTGTTTCATCAAGGAAAATCTCAAGATATTGACTTACAT
>CAZUZZ010000185.1:0-4280 GCA_964625055.1 uncultured Bacteroides sp.
GGCGGCGAAGGAAGCGGGTGCGGTGATCTCCTTTGACCCGAACCTGAGAGAGCCCCTCTGGAAATCTTTGGATGACGCGAAGGAGCAGGTGGCCTACGGTCTTTCCCGGTGCGATGTGCTGAAGATTTCCGACAATGAGATCCAGTGGTTTACGGGGGAGGAGGACTTTGATGCCGGGATCGCCAAACTGCGGGCACAGTATGATATTCCTCTGATCATGCTCTCCATGGGAAAGGACGGCAGCCGCGCTTATTATAAAGATCTGCGTGTGGAGGTGAAGCCTTTCCTGCAGGAGAAGACCATCGAGACCACCGGAGCGGGTGATACCTTTGGCGGATGCTGCTTACATCATGTCCTTCAATATGGTTTACATAATTTGGATGAGAGCAAGTTGACAGAGATGCTGACCTTCGCCAATGCGGCGGCGTCCATCATCACTACTCGAAAGGGAGCGCTGCGTGTGATGCCAAAGGAGAAGGAAGTGAGGGATTTTATCCTCTCACAGGAATAAACCGCCATTGACAATCGGTAGGAATAATTGTATAATTATCGGGAAATTATCGTTTTCATTTTTACTACATAAAATGGGAAAAAGGAGGGAAGGTCCGATTCCTTTTGTGCTGACGGATGAAGGGGCGGATCGATCGGGAATATGAGTGCGAATGCAACCAGACAGCAGTTGCTGATTGTGGATGATGAAGAAGTAAACAGAACAATACTCAGCTTGATGTTTGATGCCGATTATGACATTGTGGAAGCGGCTAACGGAATGGCGGCGATCGAGGCGATCGAGCAGAATAATGACATTGCGCTGATCCTGCTTGACGTTATCATGCCGGTGATGGATGGCTTTGGTGTGCTGGATTACATGAAGGAGAAAGAACTCTTAGAGAAGATCCCGGTTATCCTGATTACCAGTATGACGCCTCAGGAGAGCGAGGAGAAGGCTTATGAGTACGGCATCGCGGACGTGATGCACAAGCCTTTTGAGTCCAATATCATCAAGAGGCGTGCCAACAATATCATTGAGCTTTACCAGAGCAAGAAGAATCTGGAGATCCGCTTAAAGGAGCAGGAAGAGACGATCCGTGAGCAGGAGAAGGCAATCCGTGTCAACAATGAGTTTATGATCGACGCTCTCGGTTCCGTAGTGGAGTTCAGAAGCGTAGAGACAGGCGACCATGTCAAGAGGATCAAGTATCTGACCAGAATCCTCTTAAAGTACCTTGCCAAATATTTCCCGAAGTATGGCCTGACGCCGGTACAGATCGATCAGATCGCTAGGGCGTCCGCCCTTCACGATGTGGGTAAGATTGGCATACCGGATTCCATTCTGTTAAAGCCGGGCAAGTTGACAGCGGATGAGTTCGAGGTGATGAAGACGCACACGACGATCGGCTGTGAGATCCTGGAGTCCTTCAAGCCGCCGTATCCTGACGATTTCTACCAGTATTGCTATGAGATATGCCGCTATCATCACGAGAGAAGTGATGGCAGAGGATATCCGGATCATCTGGTTGGGGATGAGATCCCGATCAGCGCGCAGATCGTATCTATTGCGGATGTATACGAGGCGCTGGTGAGCGAGAGAGTATATAAGAGCGCGTACAGCAATTCTGAGGCATATGAAATGATCTTAAATGGGGAATGCGGACAGTTTTCGGATGACGTCATTGAGTGCTTTAAACTTGCTAAGGAAGACTTCTTTAACATCGTAGAAGTGATCAATATGTTTAATTTTACATTATAAGTGAAGCGTCGAAGACTGTAAAACCGATTTTTGTGTTTTGCAGTCTTCTTGTATATGCGCAGACCCGTGCAAAGGAAGTATGCCACTAAAGTGGCGCACGGGTCGCGCGGCGAGTAGGGAGAAAATCGTCCCTACTCGATTTGTGTAGGAATATTATGGTAGAGGGGAAGGAGAGGAGAAGGAAGTATGGATGACAAGTTTAGACAGCAGTTGGAGGAAAACGGCGCAGATGTGGAGACTACGCTGAAGCGGTTCATGGGGAACGATGCGATCTATCAGAAATTCCTGGGCAAATTCCCGGCGGATCCGAACTACGCGAATCTGGGAAGCAACATAGAAACAGGTGCCTTTGAGGAGGCATACAAATGTGCGCACGCCTTAAAGGGCGTGGTGGGCAATCTGGGCCTTACCCCTATTTTTAATAAGGTTTCCGATCTGGTGGAGGAGCTGCGCAACAAGACGTCCGATGAGGTGGATGCGGCGCGCGCGAACGAGCTGTGGCAGGAGATCAGGACCGTGTATGAGAAGTTTATTGTCATCATCAACGAAAATATGTAGAAAAATTTTCTTTGAGGTGGTCTACTATGGAATTTGAATGGATAAATTCCCGCATTGCAGATGAAACGATGGAACTGGTACTGCTCTTCAACGAAGAGGGCAGTATTCTTTATGGTAATCAGACGGCGGCGACCAGGCTGGAGTATGATAAGGATAAGCTGGCAAAGTGCAGTATGTCCCAGATCTTCAGACAGGATTTCCCCAATTCTCCTGATGGATTTATCACTTTTGTGAAAAAGAGCATGAAGGGCGTCAGCGAGATGGCTATGTATCGAAGCAATAATTCCTGCTTCTCTGTTAACGTCCGTATTTTTCCGGAAGATGAGATAGACGCCTATCTGCTTCTTGCGGAAGATATTTCTGCGCAGAAAAACATGAATATGCGCATTCGTGAGCTGAAGGAGAAGGAGGAGGAGAATAACCGTGCCAGAAATGAGTTTACAGCGAATGTCACCCACGAGCTGCGAACACCGGTAAACGGCATTAAGGGCCATGTGCTGGAGCTTCTGGAGGAGATTGAGGAACCGGATCAGAAAAAGACTCTGGATATCATCCTGAGCTGCTGCGACAATATGTATTCGATCATCAATGATGTGCTGGATTTCGCCAAGCTGGAGTCCGGCAAATTTGTGATAGACGAAAAGCCGTTTGATTTTCAAGAGATGATGGATAAGGTGATCGCTACGCACAGCGCGGTGGTCAATAAAAAGGAACTGCGCATGAGCGTGGATATCGATGAGAAGATACCGCGGGCGTTGATCGGTGATGAACTCAGGCTGACACAGATCCTGAATAATCTGCTGTCGAATGCCATCAAGTTTACTATGGTAGGTTTTGTCAATGTGGTGGTGGGCATGACCAGGCGGGTAAATGACGAGGTGGAGCTGTTCTTTATGGTGAGGGACAGCGGCATCGGTATTTCCCAGAAGGAGCAGGACAGACTGTTCCAGAGCTTTAGCCAGGTGGATGCCTCTATTACCAGACGCTTTGGCGGAACCGGGCTCGGGCTTGCCATCACGAAGCAGCTGGTGGAGATGATGCACGGGGATATCCACGTGGAGAGCGAGAAGGGAAAGGGGAGCACCTTTTCTTTTTCGGTGCAGCTTAAGAGCGAACAGGCGCTTGATGATAAACAGAGTCAGGTTCTTGTGAACTGGTCTGAGTATGTGAAGGAAGAGAACGAGCAGAATGTGGATCGTCTCATGCATTTCGGTGAGGCGGAGAACAGAGAAGAATTAAAGAAGCGTATGGATAAGCTGGTGCTCTCCATCGAGATGGGCGCGTGGGATAAGGCGGAGCTTCTCGCCTCCACGATCAAGACGCTCATAGAGTCAGGAGATGACGATCTCAAGCGGCAGGAGCTGCGGATGGAGATGGCGATCCGAAAATCCAATTATGATAAGAGTATGGATATGTACGGCAGGTTAAAGGATGCGATCACAGAGCGGATCGGAGATCTTTGGAACGCGGAGTAGGGAGTCTGCAACAGAAGGAGAGAAGCAATGGAGACTGAAAATAGCAAGAAAAACGCGCCTACCATTCTGATCGTGGATGACATCAGTGTGAATGTGACGATCCTGGAGAATATGCTGGAACATGAAGGATACAAAACGATGTCGGCTCTGAGCGTGCAGGAGGCGCTGGAGCTTATGAAGGAGACGAGACCGTCTCTTATTCTCTCGGATCTTTCCATGCCGGAGATCGACGGGTTGGAATTTTGCAGGATGTTAAAGAGCGATCAGGCAACCAGGGATATTCCCTTCATCTTTATCACGGTGTTAAATACCAGCAAGGAGAAGGAGGAAGCATTTACGGCGGGGGCGGTGGATTTCATTCCCAAGCCCTTCGATAATGTGGAGGTTCTCATGCGGGTGAACAATCATCTCGGCAGCTATCGCCTGCGGCAGGAGATGGCGGATTATAACCGGATGATGCATAAGCTTGTGAAGGATCAGAAAAAGCAGATCGAGGC
>CAZUZZ010000186.1:0-4278 GCA_964625055.1 uncultured Bacteroides sp.
GGATGCGGGAGAGGCACAGATCATAGCCAATGCGAGTTCCTTTTTGCGTGTGAATGCGCTGTTCTATTTTCCGCTTGCTCTTGTGAATATTGTCCGCTTCCTGATCCAGGGGATGGGATATAGCAAGCTGGCGGTTTTTGCCGGTGCCTTTGAGATGCTTGCCAGAGGAATCGCGGGCTTTTTGCTGGTGCCTCATTTCGGGTTCAGCGCGGTTCGTTTCGCCAATCCGTTGGCGTGGATCTTTGCGGATATCTTTTTGATCCCGGCCTTTTTCTATGTGCGTAAGATCACGTCGGATATTTTAAGCAGGCAGCAGAAGAGCGCGTGATGCCTCCGAGAAGGAGAATGCTATGAGTGTGACGATTTTTACCATGACCCATAAGGCCTTTCCAACTCCAAAGGATCCGATCTATGTGCCCCTGCAGGTGGGAAGGGCCGGAGCCGAAGATCTTGGCTATATAGGAGATGACACGGGTGTCAGCATTTCGGAGAAAAACTGCTATTACGGAGAATTGACAGGCGTGTACTGGGTCTGGAAGAACATAAAAACTTCTGACCCTGTGGGAATCTGCCATTACCGCCGCTATTTCTGTACGGAGGAAGGGCGGATTCTGACGCAGAAGGAATATGAATCGATTCTGGCGGATTATGATCTGATCGCTTCTAAACTGCTAAAGCTGAATTATTCTTATTATGAGGGCTACGCCAGCGATTACAATATTCATGATCTGGAAGTCACGGGAAAAGTGATCCGGCAGTTTTATCCGGACTATTATGAGACCTTCACGCGGCTGGTACACGGCAAAGGCACCTACTTTGGCAATATGATGGTTTGTAAAAAGGAGCTCTTTGACGAATACTGCGAGTGGCTTTTTGATATTTTTGAAAAGGCGGAGGCACAGATCGACGCTTCCGGATATGACGCCTATCATAAACGGGTCTACGGCTTTATCTCGGAGTTTTTATTATATGTCTGGGTAAAGGTCAAGGGGCTTAAGGTGTATGAGTGTAAAGTGGGCATGACCGATGAAAAACGGGAGACGGCAGAGATCAAGGAACATCTGGCGGCACTTTTTGCCAGGAAGGATATCCCCGGTGCCAAGTCCTATCTTCTTGCATGGTTGGAGAAGCGCCCCGACGTGCTGATGGAAGCCTCTGACATAACGGGAGAGTTAAAGCTTTCCATGCAGGTAATTGCTGTGTGTGAACTGGAAAAACAGATTTACGGGAGCAGCACCATTGACCGTATACAGGAATTTGGGGCGCTGATGGCATATTTTCGGAGCCTGAATGACCTGATCAATGAAATAAAAGAGGGAGAGACGAGAATGTCTCCCCCTGCTGTAGAGTTTGATTTAAAGGGTGATGAGATCACTGATATTGCCATAGAAGCTTCTGCCAGACTGTTCTGTACACCGGAGGAAGCGCACCGGGTAACAGAGGCCGTCAGGGCGTTTCTGGCGGAAGCGGGTTCGTGAGGTAGCCATCCAGCCGTTTGGTGAATTGGAGCTCCTTTTCCGGGGTGTATTGGAAGAGGTAAGTGTAGTAATGGCGGCCTGTGATACCGGAATCGGAGCCGTCGTCGTAAAATTCCGTGAACAGGACGGCAATCTCTGTCAGATCATCCGAAGGGCCTTCATCATAGAGGAGATAGGTCTCCTCAAGATAACCGCCGTTAGGGTTTATCTGATCACGAATCACATCTCCCCAGTCCTTACCGTCGATATAAAGAGAAATCTTACCGTCCTCGCTCTCAGCATCGTAGACAAAACCGTAAAAGGCGATGCCCTCTTCTGTACCGTCTCCGTTCAGATCAAAGTAGTATTCCGGCTCTCCTTCTATCGGAATATTTTCCATATTTGCATCATATTGGGAGGTGTAGTAGCGCTCATCCATGAAATTTCCTGTGTAGCGGTAGGCGTCTTTTAGGCCAATCTCATAAGCCTTTTCGTAGGGAAGGGTAAAACCGATCTCGCCGGAGGAGTAGGGACCAAGGGCATAGGGATCGCTGAAAAACCGAATGCCGCTTCCGGTAAAGACCCAGCTTCCCGTCTGAAACAACACACTGTCCAGATCCGCCTTGGTAGGCTCAAAAAGTCTCTCCTTATAGGAGGGTGTTTCCGCCAGATTCACCATATAATCCAGAGCGGCAGCGTGAAAGCGGGAGATATCCTCCGCCAGATCCTCGAAGCGGATCAGTTCCCCGGTCGCCATATCATAGTTTTTGGCCACGGAACCGTAATTGCCGTGAGCACCGCCGACGTATGCTCCTGCGGTCAGCTTGTAGGTGAGTACCCGATCATCCATACGGGTCACGCTCACGGACACATCCTGAGTATATCCGTTAAACCATGCTTCTTCATCGGTGCCCTTGCGGCCTTCGTAATCGGATCTGGCCCATTCGAGAACTTCGTCGTCATCGTCTGAAAAATCGGCGTAATACGCTTCGATATCCTGGTTGATCCTGGCGGCAATATCCTCGGCACCCTGGATGGACACCACGGGCATCTCCGTATCGTTGGTGAGGAGTATGGTGCCGTCGTCGGCTTTGAATTCCTCGTGGGTTTTCTGAATTGTTACTTGAATGCGGTCAGTGCTGTTAGAAGCTTGCGACGTATTTTTCTCTGTGACACTTGTGTCATTTTCGTCTGTTGTCTCCGCAGTATCTTTCACAGCTTCATCCGTGCCGGTCAGGGAAGCGTCCGACGCAGTCTGCCCGGAGGGCGAGGTATCTGCCGCGGCGCAGGCGCTGAGGGAAACCGCAAGCAGTGCGGCGGCCGGCAGGATAAAGGATCGTTTCATTTTCTTCATAAAAATCTCCTCATCTTTTTATTTCAGCTGCGTATAAGTATATCACGAAATGCTATAATGTAAACGATAATATCCAAATATATAGGGTAGACTTTTCAAATCTATAATTGTGTTCAGACAAATTTTAGGATCATATAGCAACAGCGGGTTGCTTGATGAAAGTACAATATTCGATTAAAATGAAGGCGTATCGTTATCAGGAGGAAATATGGAAGTCAGAGACATCCTTAAAAACTTGCGTGAGAAAAGCCAGCTTACACAAGAACAGTTGGCTGAGCGTATAATGGTCACCAGGCAGGCGGTCAGCCGTTGGGAGACTGGTCAGACACAGCCAAATACAGAAGCGCTGAAGCTTATGTCACGAGAATTTGATGTATCCATCAATACCCTTCTTGGTTCTCCCAGACAGCTTGTCTGTAGGTGTTGCGGAATGGAATTAAGTGAGGATGCTCTGATCAGCCGTGAACCGGATGGAAGCTATAATGAGAATTATTGTAAATGGTGTCATGCAGACATCAGCCTAAAAAGTAAAATTTTAAAACCGAATAGGAGAAAAAGAGACATGAGTATCTATGAAATATGCCCTGTATTAGAAAGTGAAAATTTTTTAGTAAGATTAACTGAAAATGAAGATTGTGATGCTTTGCTAAAGGTTTACAGCGATAAAAACGCCCTGCCATTTTTTAACAGTGATAATTGTGACGGAGATAATTTCTACTATCCGACAAAAGAAAGAATGGCAGAGGCTATTAGCTTTTGGAATTCGTCCTATGAAAATGGCTGGTTTGCCAGACTCTCCATCGTTGATAAAGTAATGTCAGACATCATTGGAACAATTGAGTTGTGTCTGCGGGTTTCCGAGGATGAGTTTAATAATATGGGAATATTGAGGATCGATGTAAGAAGCGATTATGAGAAAGAAGAAAAATTGTCTGAAATCATCACTCTCATAATCCCTTGTATCCCGAAACTGCTTGGGTGTACCGGTATACTTACCAAGGCTCCGATATATGCCGTGGAGAGAATGAAAGCCATTCAGAAAGCAGGCTTTTCCAAATCAGAGCATTTATTGATTGGAAAGACCGGATATGCTTATGACGGATATTGGGTCATAGAAGCATGAATTGCAAGAGCTATAATTACAAAAAAAAGATGGGCATTGCTGTTCAGTTCAGAAGCGGCAATGCCTGTTTTGTTTTTTGAAAATTGAAAACTTTTTTCCGGAGTCATGACAATATAAGAATAGTAAACGATTTAGTTGATGTTTACTATCGGTGCAAGGGCAAATCTTTGCGAGTCGACTTGAAAGAAGAAGGAGGATGGCTGCTATGAATAATGATGAATTCGAGCGGTTTGTCCTGAAGTTTGGAAAGGATATTTTGCGGTTTTGCCGGATGACAACCGGAGACGCGGAAAATGGGGACGAACTATATCAGGACACAATGCTCAAACTGCTGGAGAAAAAGA
>CAZUZZ010000187.1:0-4278 GCA_964625055.1 uncultured Bacteroides sp.
ATGAGAGACTTTCGGCCAGAGAGCGTGAGATCATCACACTGCGGTACGGCCTTACAGGCGGCAGAGAGGTGACCCAGCGGGAGATCGGGCACAGGCTCGGCATCTCCAGAAGCTATGTCTCCAGGATCGAAAAGAGAGCGCTGGAGAAGCTGAAGGAAGGCTATGCTTCCTTTGGCATGATTTGATTGCAGACGGGAGGAAACGGGACCATGCGTTTTATAAAAACCGAGGATTTGAAGACAGGGATGAGACTTGCGCGTCCTATTTACAATAAGAACGGCGTTTTGCTCTATGAGAGAAATTCCAAGCTGACCCAACAGGGCATCTACAGTGTCCGGAATTTTGGCTTGCTGGGGATTTTTATTCTGGAGCCGGCGGAGCCGGTACCACCCATGACCCGAGCGGATATCGAGTTTGAACGTTTTCAGACTATGTGTGTGTTCTCGATCAGGGAGGAGTTGGATGCCATCGCTGAGTCCGGGCGGGCTCAGAGGATGGAAATGATCGCTTCTAATATTATCAGGAACTATGGACATCTGGACGAGCGGATCAATTTCATGCAGAATCTCCGGAGTAAGGAGGACTACATCTATAAGCATTCCCTGAATGTGGCGATTCTCTGCGCAATGATAGCACACGTTATGAATATGAGAGTGGAAGAACAGATGGAGACCGTACAGGCGGCTCTTGTCCATGATATCGGCAAGATCATGCGTTTTGAGTCGGATGAGGCGCCCGAGGGAGCCGCGATCGATATGCCGATGGCGGTCAGAGAGGTGGCAGGGCATGATCTTCTGGATACCGCCTTTGCCACCAGACCCAATATCAAGCGGATCTGTTCGCAGGCACAAAAGACTTTGGCGAGTATGCAGACTGGGGAGGATATCTCCTCGATCAGGCTGGTAAACGGTGCGCGGGTGCTTGCTGTGGCGGAGACATATGACCGGATGACTGCCATGCAATTTGAAGAAGAACCCGCCTCCGAGGTGGCGGCGTTGAAATTCCTGTTGGACAACCCCCAGGTGTTCCACTCTAAGGTGGTGGAGGCGCTGATCAATTCCATCAATATTCTGGTGCCCGGGGTCAGCGTGGAGCTGAATACGGGAGAGAAGGCGTTAGTCCTTGCCGCCAATGAGGCGGATATCCTGCGGCCTATGATACTGATGTTTCGGGACAACAGCATCGTGGATCTGTCTGACACGGATCTGTATGAGGATCTGGAGATCAAGGATATCATGAGGACACTGGACAACCGTCATGTGATGGATATGGATCTTTTGAAGAGGTCCGGGATACAGGTGCAGGAAGAGGAGTACGTGGAGATACCGATCATCTGATCTGGTTAAGAATACATAAAATAAAGAGGTAAAAAGATGCCAACGATTCAAGAGATCATGCAAATTGCGTGTGATGCCGGCGCGTCGGACGTACATATCACTGTGGGAATTCCGCCCAAGATGCGGGTCAACGGAAATCTGATCACGATGAATTTTCCGAAAATGTCGCCCCAGGATACACTGACTATCACTTACTCGATCATGACTGATGTGCAGCGGGAGAAATTTGAGAAATACGGAGAGTATGATATGTCTTTCTCCATTCCTGAGTTGGGAAGATATCGTGTCAATGCATATAAACAGAGAGGCTCCGCCGCGATGGCGCTGCGTCTTGTGGGCACACAGGTCCCCTCCCCGGAGGTTCTGGGTGTGCCGGAATCGGTCATCAATCTGTATGAGCGTAAAAGAGGGCTGATCCTCGTGACGGGTCCTACCGGAAGCGGTAAATCCACCACGCTGGCCGCCATCATAGATAAGATAAACAATAACAGAGATGCCCATGTCATCACGCTGGAGGATCCGATCGAGTATCTGCATCAGCATAAGATGGCAATGGTCAATCAGAGAGAGATCGGGCTGGATTCCCAGAGTTATGCCAATGCTCTGAGGGCGGCGCTCCGTGAGGATCCCGATGTGATTCTGGTGGGTGAGATGCGTGACTTCGAGACGATCAGTGTGGCAATCACGGCGGCTGAGACAGGCCATCTGGTGCTTTCCACCCTGCATACGATCGGTGCGGCAAGTACCGTGGACCGTGTTATCGATGTGTTCCCGCCTCATCAGCAGCAACAGATCCGCGTACAGTTTGCAAACGTATTAGAGGCCGTGATCTCCCAGCAGCTGATCCCCACATTTGACGGCAGGGGGCGTGTGGCTGCCTTTGAGGTCATGCACGCGAATCATGCGGTGAGAAACCTCATCCGTGAGGGCAAATCCCATCAGCTGGCAACTGTCATGCAGACCAACCGTAAGGCGGGCATGATCACGATGGATGATTTTATCATACAGCTTTATTATGAAGGCAAGATCGACCGGGATATGGCAATACAGTTTGCGCAGGATCCGGACGGAATGCAGAATAAGGTGATGTAATTACCACCGCGTCAGACGGTTTGAGCAGGGAGGAAGTTATGGATTATAAGAGAAAAAAAGTGCGTCTGGGAGACGTGCTTGTGCAAAATGGCGTTATCACGGAGGCGGACCTGCAAAGAGGTCTGGAACGGCAGAAAGGCAGTGGCCGTAAGCTGGGCGAGACTCTGGTGGATGAGGGAATTACCACCGAGGAGAATATTGCCAGAGCGTTGAGTAATCAGCTCCATTACGATATGGTGGATCTGCAGAACATTGAGATCGCGCAGGAAGTTCTGGACCTTGTGCCGGCGAATGTCCTTAAGAAGCACAGGGCGATTCCCATCGAATATTCGCCGGATAACATGAACGTGCTCCGGGTAGCTATGTCTGATCCCATGGACATCGGCGCTATGGACGATATCAATATCATCACGAATCTGCAGGTGGAGCCTGTAGTCGCTACCATGGGCAGCGTCATGATGGCAATCGACCAGTATTACGGGCAGGCGGAGGTAAATTCCGCTCTGGAAGAGTATACCAGGGAAAAAGAAAGCCAGATGGTCGAGCAGGAGGATATGTACAGTGAGGATGTCAATAACTCCCCCATTGTGCAGCTGGTCAAGGGCATGATCGATCAGGCCGTCAGACAGCGTGCCTCCGATATTCATATTGAACCGATGGAGAAGCAGGTGCGGATACGTTACCGTATCGATGGTGCGCTCTATGAAAAATCAGTTTACAGCATCCGGCTTCTGCCGGCGATCGTGGCGCGTATCAAGATCATCGGCGGCATGGATATTTCCGAGAAGAGAAAGCCCCAGGATGGTCGTATCACTCAGATCGTGGACAGAAAGGAGTTTGATATCCGTGTATCCATTCTGCCGACGGTCTACGGAGAA
Source organism: uncultured Bacteroides sp. (assembly GCA_964625055.1). Lineage (GTDB taxonomy): Bacteria > Bacillota > Clostridia > Lachnospirales > Lachnospiraceae > UBA3282. The sequence continues at coordinate 3,308 of CAZUZZ010000187.1, forward strand.
AAGATCGTTATGCGTCTTACATCCAAGAACGCGCTGACCAAGGAGAAGAGCCAGCTCGGCTTAAAGCCTGATGAGCTGAAAAAATTTGACCACATTTTGCAGCATCCGCATGGGATCCTGTTGGTGACGGGTCCTACCGGAAGCGGTAAGTCTACGACCCTGTACACGGCGCTCAGCGAGCTGAACAAGGAGGATGTGAACATCATCACCGTGGAGGATCCGGTGGAGGCTAATATTGATGGCATCAATCAGGTGCAGACCAACAACAAGGCTAACCTGACGTTTGCTTCCGCCCTGCGCTCCATTTTGCGTCAGGATCCGGACATCATCATGATCGGTGAGATCCGAGACCAGGAGACTGCCTCGATCGCCGTGCAGGCTTCCATCACGGGTCACCTGGTGGTTTCGACCCTGCATACGAACTCAGCCGCCAGCACCATCACCCGTCTGGCGGATATGGGGATCGAGCCTTATCTGATCGCGGATTCCACGATCGGCGTTATCGCCCAGAGACTTGTGCGAAGGCTTTGCCCCGAGTGCAAGCGGCAGAAAAAGGCGGACGCGGAGGAACTGGAGCTTCTGCAGCTTGGTCCGGATGAGGACGTGACGATCTATGAGCCGTGCGGCTGTCCCAGGTGTGACGGTACCGGGTTTAAGGGGCGTATCGGTGTCTATGAGATCATGGAGGTCACCCAGCCCTTAAAGACGATCATTGCCAAGGGCGGAAATGCGGAGGATATCAAGAATAAGGCGTTGGAGGAGGGGATGAACACCCTGCGCATGAGCGCCACAAAATACGTGCTGGAGGGAATCACCTCCGTGCAGGAAATGATGAGGGTATCCTTTGACCTGTAGGGAGAGGGGAGGATCTAAAGCAAACAGGCATAATAAACGAAATTGCGTTAATTATTTTTGCAAAAAAGCTTGAAAAAAGATTACACAAGAGATATTCTAATAACAAAACAGCCGGT
>CAZUZZ010000188.1:0-4265 GCA_964625055.1 uncultured Bacteroides sp.
CTGTGCACTGGCTCCGGGTGTATTCTGTTAAGCCTGTTGCAGTATTCTAATGACTGTGTGGGCGTTGGCGTGGATCTGTCGGCACAGGCGTTGGCTGTGGCAAGAGAAAATTATGAAAGACTGCAAAGGGAGAGGCCTGAGATGGAGGCTTTCTTTCTGGAAGGAGATCTGTTTGAGGCCCTGGAGCAGGAGAGGGTTCGGGAATGTGGTGAGACGGGCGGCCTGAACGGGCGGTATGATATTATCGTCTCGAATCCTCCTTATATTGAGACAGAGGTGATCGGCACGCTGATGCCGGAGGTGCGGGAGCATGAGCCGGTGATGGCGCTGAATGGCGGTGAGGATGGCTTGACTTTCTACCGCAGGATCGTGCAGGGGGCCGGGGAGCATCTGAAACGGGGCGGTATGTTGTTTTTTGAGATTGGCTGTGAGCAGGCCGTCAGTGTGAGAGAGATCATGGAACAGGCGGGCTTTCGGGAGATAGAGGTTGTAAAGGATTTTGCGGGTTTGGACCGTGTGGTATACGGGACTTGGCTGGGACAGCAGGGAGGCAGTTATGTTTGATAAATTAGAGGATCTGCTCAGAAAATTTGAGGAGATCATGAATGCGTTGAGTGAGCCCACGGCGGCGGATAATCAGGAGCGTTTTCGGGCGTTGATGAAGGAGCAGAGTGAATTGACTCCTATAGTCAATGCCTATAAAGAATATAAAAAATGCAAACAGGATATCGAGGACAGCCTGTCCATGCTGGACGAGGAGTCCGATGAGGATATGCGGGAAATGCTGAAGGAAGAGCTTGCCGAGGCGAAAAAGCGTGTGGAGGAGCTGGAGCATGAGCTGAAGATCCTGCTGCTTCCCAAAGATCCGAATGACGATAAGAACGTGATCGTGGAGATCCGCGCGGGAGCAGGCGGCGATGAAGCGGCGCTCTTTGCTGCGGAGATCTATCGTATGTATGTGCATTATGCGGAGGGACGCCGCTGGAAGGTGGAGACCATGGAAGTGGAGGAGATCGGCATCGGCGGCATGAAGAGCGTTACCTTCATGGTGACCGGTCAGGGTGCCTACTCCGTCCTGAAATATGAGAGCGGCGTGCACCGGGTGCAGCGGGTGCCGGAGACGGAGAGCGGCGGACGGATCCACACATCCACCATCAGCGTGGCTGTGATGCCGGAGGTGGACGAAGATATTGATATTGTGATCGAGGATAAGGATATCCGCATTGATGTAATGCGTGCATCGGGAAACGGCGGACAGTGTGTCAACACTACGGACTCTGCGGTTCGCCTGACTCACTATCCCACGGGCATTGTGGTGTACAGTCAGACCGAGAAGTCCCAGATTCAGAATAAGGCGAAGGCGTTTGCCCTGCTGAAAGCGAAACTCTACGATATCGAGCAGCAGCAGAGGCATGATGCGGAGGCGGAGCTTCGCAGAAGCCAGATCGGTACGGGAGACCGTTCCGAGAAGATCAGAACCTACAATTTCCCGCAGGGACGCGTCACAGACCATCGGATCAACCTGACTATCTATAAGCTGGATAAAGTGATGAACGGGGACATTCAGGAGATTCTGGATGCTTGTATTGCAGCGGATCAGGCGGCAAAGTTGTTGAAAATGGGAGAGAACTGATATTGCCGCCTGATACGCGGGGATCTAGGCGGCGAAATTATTGAAGATGGGTGAGGCATAAAAAAGTGTGGCGTAATGCGTCTGACTTGGTGTACAATAGTGATAAATTAAGGGGTACATTATCGTGAAGGAGGAGAGAAGTGTATACTGTTGCATGGAATAAGAGATATGAAATTGGCGTGGACTTTATCGACAAGGAGCATAAGCAGCTTTTTTCGACCATGAGTAAGCTCCTTACACTCGGGGAAGATAAAGAGAAACAAGAATGGGTATGCAAGGAAGGCATCAAGTATATTAAAAATCATACGCTGGAGCATTTTGACCACGAGGAAGCCTATATGGAATCCATTGAGTACAGCGATTATGAGATACATAAGCGCCTGCATGATAATTTTAGAAACTATACGCTTCCGGCGCTGGAGAAGGAGCTGGAGGAGACAGGGTATTCGACAGAGTCCATCCGCCATTTTCTGGGTGTTTGTATCGGTTGGGTGGTTTCCCACACGCAGACAGAGGATCAGGCGATTGGCGGAAAGGGTATGACCAGATGGATGGATGTACCGCAGGACGAGGAAATGGATGTCCTGGAGCAGACGATCGTTCAGACATTCGATAAGCTGGTGCAGATGAAGGCAAAGGTGGTAAGCAGGCACTATGAAGGGGAAAACTTTGGTAAAATGATCGCCTTGCGCTTTATCTATGGTGACAAAAAGGAGAAAAAATGGGAAGTTCTGTTGTGCTGTGAGGAAAAATTTCTCATGACGACGGTTGCCAATATGCTGGATACCAAGATTTTGAAGGTGGATGATCTGGTGATCAATATCAACAGATATTTTGCCAGACAGTTCCTGGAAAACATCAGCGAGTGTTTCCCGGATTTGGCTAACCTTGAGGTGGTGGGGGAAGCTCTGCTTACTTATGAACAGGTTGAAAAAAAATTTGAAACTGAGCAGCCTACCTGCAGTCTTCTGTTGGATACGGGGGCGGGCTATTTTGCATTCTGTGTGACGGCTACGGATTCCCTGCGGGGTAAGATCGTATCGCCTATAAATCATCAGAATGCCATGAGCCAGATCAACAGTTATCTTGCCGGCGAGAAGCGGAAAAAGAAGATCCTGATCGTGGATGATTCTGATTTCATGCGGAAGAATGTCATAAATCTGCTGCAGGATGATTATGAAATGCTGGAGAGCAGTTCCAGTGTAGCGGCGATCAAGAGAATAACGGTTGACCGGCCTGATCTGATCCTTTTGGATTATGAGATGCCTGTCTGTGATGGAAGACAGACTCTGGAGATGATCCGCTCCGATGAGGAAATCGCTGATATCCCTGTTATCTTCCTGACAAACAAAGGAGATGCGGAGAGCGTGAAGAAGGTGATGGCGCTGAAACCGAACGGATATCTGTTAAAGACTATGCCGGAGCAGGAGATCAAGAATATCATTTCCAACTTTTTTGCGAGGAGAGGATAAGGCGGATTCCTTGTTATGTTATCCTGCGCAAGGATTCTTTGCGTGACTTTTTAGGCAGAAACTGCTATGTTTAGGGAAAGACGGAGTGGAAAAAAGTCTGACCGGAGGAAATTGACATGGCAGAAGTGGGAAAGCATATTAAAAAGATCAGGAAAGAAAGAAATTTGACGCAGGATGATCTGGCGGAGCGTCTGCATTGTACCAGGCAGACTATCAGTAATTACGAGAACGGAAAAAGCGAACCGGGGATTGAAATTCTGATAGAACTGGCAAGAGTGCTTGAGGTAGAGATCAATGACCTGATTTATGGCCCTAAAAAGAGAGAGAACAGAAAGAGGCAGAAAAACAGGGCGGTGACTGCGCTGGTGGCTGCCTGTGTGCTGCTGGTGGTGATCAAGATTCTGGCACCGTTTGCAGAACAGTACGGGAGTAAATATTTTGAATTAGCGCCGACGTATCTTCTGAAATTCGTACTTCGGCCTTTGGTGCTTGTACTGCTTGGATGGGGCATTGCAGAGGCGGGAAAGGCATTTGCCGGAATCCGCATATGGGAGGGCAGACCGCAGCGGACGGTAAAGCTGGTTCGTATTTTCTTTTGGGCAGCAGCCGTCATTCTGGCGGTGTTTGTCGTGCTGGCGCTGTGGACGGCTGTAGATCTAACGTATCTGTGGTGGCTGTCGGAGCGGATGATGAGATTGCGGGAGGACTTTGACTCTAATGCGGTTCCGCGGTTGATGCCGAGGGAGCTGCAGGCTGGCTATATGCGGGTGGTTATGCGACTGGTCGCGCTGAATTTTTTCGGCGGCGCCGGGCTGTTTCTGGGAATGGCACTGGGACTTTGCAGGATAGAGAAAGAGGAAAAAGAAGAATCTGAGAAAGAAGCTGAAAAAAATTGAGATAGATGGAGGAGAGAAGATGGACGCGGAAGTGAAGGAGACCATGAAGGATTACGAGCGGGAGCTGGAGGCTTCTTTCCGTAAGATCGACGAGGGCGATATTATCAAAGGCACAGTGATTGACGTGAACGAGGAGGAGGTCATCCTCGATCTGAAATATTATGCGCAGGGGATCATCAAGGCGGAGAATCTGAGCAACGATCCGGATTTTCTCGCGGCGGGCAGGATTGCCGTGGGCGACGAGATAGAAGCGACCGTCATTCG
>CAZUZZ010000189.1:0-4245 GCA_964625055.1 uncultured Bacteroides sp.
CTCGGTGTGCTGCTCTGTGGCTTGCTGTATCGGGAGCCTGCGGGCTATGTGGTGCCGCGGTTTTACACAGACGGTCTGGAGGAGACCTCTGTCTATCTGGAGAGCGAGACAGATCCGGATTATGAGGGGTATCGGATCATGAATTATGTGGACGCAGAAACGCCTATGCAGATCGTAGCCGGGAAGGCGGTAAAGCTGGAGACGGCGCGTTATTATACGGGGAGTGCGTTGATCGGAGGTTTTTTCGGGGCAGCGGTGGGGATATCGCTGGGACTTCTTCGAAAAAGAGGGGATTGGGAAGTAACGGAGATTTTCGGATATGACGCGGAATAACAGAGAGTGGGTCAAAACATGAAAAGAGAACTTGAATACTGTAAAATACTGGAGACCAACATCAACGTGACGAACATGGAGGACACGATCTCCTATATCACGGAGCACCTAGAGCAGCTTAAGGGCGACTATATCTGTGTCTCCAACGTACACACCACGGTGATGGCATATCGGGATAAGGCTTACCGCAGGGTACAAAACAGTGCGGCCATGGCATTGCCGGACGGTCAGCCGCTGTCTATTGTCAGCAGAAAGAGAGGGTTTCCGCAGGCGAAGCGGGTGCCGGGACCGGATCTGATGCCGGCCATTCTCGATCTGTCGCAGAAGACGGGGTATCGCCACTATTTTTATGGCAGTACGGAGGCTACATTGGCAGCGCTGGAGACGGCGCTTCGCAGGAGATATCCGAAGCTTCAGATCGCTGGAATGTATTCGCCGCCTTTTCGGGAATTGACAGAGCAGGAGGATGAGGAAATCATCCGCCGTATCAATGAAAGCGGCGCTGATTTTGTCTGGGTGGCGCTGGGCGCACCCAAGCAGGAGTGGTGGATGTATGAGCACCGTCATAAGATCAATGCCCTGATGCTGGGCGTGGGAGCTGCCTTTGACTTTACTGCAGGGACCACGAAGCGGTCGCCCAGGTGGATGCAGAAGCTTTGTATGGAGTGGGTGTACCGCATCCTGCAGGATCCGAAGCGGATGCTGCCCCGCTATCTGAATACGAATTTTGCTTTCTTGTACTATGTTTACAGAGAGGGCAGAGCTCTCAGGCAGGGAAGTGATCTCAGGCAGGAAAAGGTCCTCAGAAAGAAGTCCAAGAAAGGAATGCGCATCGCCATGATTGGACACAAACGCATCCCGTCCAGAGAGGGCGGCGTGGAAGTGGTGGTGGACGAGCTCTCCGTGCGTATGGCGGCGAAAGGCCACCGGGTGGACGCTTATAACCGGTATGGGCATCATGTCTCCGGTAAAAAGTACGATCAGGAGTACGGCTGGAAAGGACGTAAATATTATAAGGGAATCCGTGTCTACATTGTCCCCACTTTTCGACGGAGCAGTCTGAACGCTATCGTTTATACATTTTTTGCGACCATTATGGCGCTTTTTCATCCCTATGATGTGATCCATTATCACGCGGAGGGGCCATGCGCCATGCTCTGGCTGCCCCATTTCCTGAAAAGAAAGATCGTGGTGACCATCCATGGACTGGACTGGCAGCGGGCAAAATGGGGCAATTTTGCCTCCTATGTGATCAAATTCGGTGAGAGGATGGCGGCAAAGTATGCCGATGAGGTTATCGTTCTTTCGGATAATGTGAGACAGTATTTTATGGACACCTATCAAAGACAGGTCACTTATATCCCGAACGGAATCAGCAGACCGGCACTGCAGGGATGTTCTGTCATCGAGGAAAAGTACGGGCTTGCCAGAGATGGTTATTTTCTTTTTCTGGCGCGGATCGTGCCGGAGAAGGGGCTGCACTATCTGATCGAGGCCTTTTATGAGCTTGATACGGACAAGAGGCTGGTGATCGCAGGGGGTAGTTCTCAGGCTTTTGGCTATATGGAACAGATTCATCAGATGGCGGCGAAGGATGAGCGGATCCTTATGACGGACTTCGTACAGGGGCAGGTTTTGGAGGAATTGTATGCCAATGCCTATGCTTTTGTGCTGCCGAGTGATGTGGAGGGTATGGCGATGACCCTTTTGGAGGCCATGAGCTACGGCACCTGCTGTCTGGTCAGCGATATCCGGGAAAACACCGAGGTGGTGGAAGACAGGGCATTTACCTTTCGCAAGGGGAATGTGCAGGATCTGCGAAGGCAGCTGGCCTATTTGCTGGAGCATCCCGAGGAAGTACGGCAAAAGGGAGCGGAGAGCGCGGATTTTATTTGCGGGAAATACGACTGGGACGATGTGACGGAGCAGACGCTGGCGCTTTATGAGCGGGCGGCGAAAAGAAGCGGAACCGACAAGGGAGAGTAAGGGATGTGCAAGAGAAACTGTATGGGTATCATGTTGGCTGTATTGATCGTGGCGGCAGCAGGGTATCTGCACTTCTTTAAACAATGTAATATCCTGCTGCAGGTGGACGGAGAGATTCCCTGTATCGAGATCCGTATGGCGCAGAGTGAGAATCGGGTCCGGATGTGGTTTTCCGAGGAGGAAGAGAAGGGGTACTTTTTCCTGCCCTCCTGTGTCACGGATCATCAGGTTCGATTGGGAGATATAGGAGAAAACAGTGTGCGGATCAACGGTGATCCATATCGAGGGGGAGATGTTTTTACCTGGGAAGAAGGTTGCAGTTATGAGCTGCAGGTGACAGATTCCGCCTATCAGTCTACGAGCTATGAGATCGCCTTTCTGAAATCAGCAAATATACCGGCTATGTTTATCGCTACAGAGAGCGGCGGTCTGGAATATCTGCACGAAGATAAGGAGAACGAGGAGCCGGGTAAACTCTGTGTGGTGCGTGCGGACGGCGCTACGGAGTATCAGGGAGAGCTTTTGCGGATATCCGGCAGAGGAAATTCTACCTGGGAATATGAGAAGAAGCCCTACGCGCTCAAACTGCCCAAGGCATATCCTCTCTGTGGTCTGAACAAAGGAGACCGCTGGCGGCTTTTGGCATTGTGGTGTGAGGGCAGTAAACTGGACAATAAGATCGCTATGGATCTGGCACAGGAATTGGGTTTAGCATACAGTATGCAGGGTACCTGGGTGGATCTGTACCTGAATGGAGAATATCGGGGAATCTATCTGTTGACGGAGTCTGTGACCGTGGGAGAGGGGCGCGTCAACATCTATGATCTGGAAAAAGAGAATAAGCGCATAAATCCTTCTATCGCAGAGGGAACGGCGGCGCGCTATGAGGAAGAAAACAACAAGGGTTATGAATTGGCTGACGGAACGGATATCAGCGGCGGCTATCTGATCGAAAAGGATCATCCCGATCACTATGAGGCGGAGGAAAACGGATTTGTGACGGCCAGAGGGGATCCGTTTACGATCAATGCGCCTCTCCATGCCTCCAGAGAGCAGGTGGCATATATACAGGAGTGCGTGGAGAACATCGATCAGATGATACAAAGCGGTGATCCGGCGGTCTGGGAGAAGATGGATCTTGTAAGCTTTACCGGCAGATTTCTGGTGGATGAGATCGCCATGGAGAAAGATGCAGGAAGTACCAGTATGTTTTTTTATAAGGACAGGGGAGATGAGAAACTCTACTCCGGTCCAGCCTGGGATTACGACAGAGCGTTCGGAGAGGATGGCGGCAGCGATGGCGTCTATACAAACTATACGGAGACGAATGTGAACAACAATGAGCGGCTGGCTATAGCGCTCGACTGGTATCAAAAGCTGTATGATATGCCGGAATTTCAGCGGTGTATTGCGGAGGAATATGCAAAAACGCTTCCTTTCTTTGAGAAGCTTCTGGATACGGGAATCGACGGCTATGCGGATCGGATCAGGGCTTCTGTGGCGATGGATGATGCGCGGTGGGAGAGTGCGCGGCAGTTTGGGGAGGACGGCGCTTCCCGCTATCAGAATTATGACGCGAATGTCAAATATACAAAATTTTTTCTGGCAAATCGGTTGAATTATCTGTGTGAGAGATGGAGTGTGCCCCATGAAGCCTTTGCTGCGCCCGCAAGCGGGGAAGTACATCGGCTCACTTTCTCAGTCTACGAGGGCGTGGTGGAGACCGTGGAGGTTATGGACGGAGAGTCTCTTTCCTACACGCCGGATTATGACGGGAACGTGTATCAGGGCTGGGTCATAAAAAGGACCGGAGAGTCTGTAAGCAGTTATATTCCGGTCTATGATGATATGGAACTGTACAATGCGAAATGGGGGTAGAGAGATGAAGATACTGATGGTAAACAAATTCCTGCACCCCAATGGCGG
>CAZUZZ010000190.1:0-4242 GCA_964625055.1 uncultured Bacteroides sp.
GCGACACCCGCCTGGGGGAGCCAGGAGTTAAAGGGACAGACTGCCGCCTTAACGCCGAAGCCCATGAAAGCCATCACATAAATAAACAGTAAGACATTCGTATTTTCATCGATTTTCGCAAGGTCAAAAACGCCGCCCAGAATAAAATCTGTGGTGGTGCCGTAGACGATCACCATGATCAGTCCGATGAAGGCAAAGGCCGCGCCGCCCAGGGAATAGTAGAGATATTTGCGGCTTGCAAGGACTGCTTCACGAGTCAGCGTGTGCATGACCAGAGGCACTGTCACCAGGGTCAATAATTCGTAGAAGAAATACATGGTCAACAGGTTGGCTGCAAAGGCAATTCCCAGCGTTACGCCATAGGTCACGGTATAAAAGAGGAAAAATACATTTTCGTGGTCCTCCTTTGTCATGTACTCAAAGGCGTAGAGTGTGGCAAAAGGCCAGAGTGAGGACACGAGGCCAGCAAAAACCATGCTCATGCCGTCCACACGAAAACTGATATTCAGATTGCCTGTAAAGTGCGCTAACAGGAAGGTACTGTCCGAGTGGTGCAGGAGCAGATACCATACCAGAATACTGTTGATCACTACCGCGGTCTCTAAAAATACCTCTTTCTGCCACCTTTTCCGAAAAGGGAGAACGGGCACGAGGATTCCGGCTATGAAAGGAATCAGGATAACGGAAATAATCATGGTGTCACCTCCTTATAATACGGCGCCGACAATATTCGTCAGATAATCGACGACCACGCCGGGAAAAAGGCCGATAAGAACTGACAAAACTGTCATAATCAGGATCGGTATTGTCATAAACCGACTGGGTTCTCTTTTTTGCAGACTGTTGTAGTCGTAATCCGCCCCCGGGAAAAAGCCCTGAACCGTAAGCGGCAGCAGGTATCCTGCGGTGAGCAGCGCACTGATGAGCAAAACAGCCGGTCCCAGGAAACGGAACACGGGAATCTGGCTATGCAATGCGCCTACAGCCAGATACCATTTGCTGATAAAGCCTCCTGTGGGCGGAATGCCGATCAGCCCCAGAGATACAAAGGTGTAGCACCACATTGTAAGGGGCATTTCCTTGCCGATGCCGCGAAGCTCCTCCACCCGTGTCCTGCCCGTGGTGTAGATGATCGCACCGGCGCAGAGAAAGAGGGTGGCCTTGATGAAGCCGTGGGCCAGCACGTGTAAAAGGCTTCCCGTCAGGGCGGCGCCGTCCATGACAGCCAGACCAAACAGAATATAGGAGAGCTGACTCACGGTAGAGTAGGCCAGTCTTTTTTTCAAAACGGGTTCTCTGTATGCTAACATGGAGCCCAGGAACACGGTAGTCAGTGTCAAAATGATCCAGGCCGTCTGTACCCAGGTCCCCCGCAGAAAGTCCATGCCGAAGATATAGCAGGTCACTCGGACGATGGCAAGGATACCGGCTTTGACGATGACTGCGGATAATACTGCGGAAGCCGGGGCAGGCGCCACCGGGTGCGCTGTTGGGAGCCAGGCGTGCATGGGGAACATACCCGCTTTTACGCCGAAGCCCAGAAGCATCACAAAGGCCACAACCAGCAGGAAACCGGCCTGTCCTTCGGTCTGCAGTCGGACACCGCCCGCTGTGAAGGTGAGGGTATCGCTGCTGCGGGCAAGGAAATAAATGCCGAACAAGGCGCCGTAGGCACCACACAGAGAATAAAATAAATATTTCAGCCCTGCCATGATCGCTTCTCGCGAGCCGTTATGCAGCACCAGAGGCATGGAGGACAGGGTCAAAAGCTCAAAGAACAGATAAAAGGTGATCAGGTTGCCTGCAAAACACAGCGCATTGAGCACACCGAATACCATCAGATAGTAGCCATAATACCGCCCCTCTCTCTCCTCGTGCTTCATGTACTCAAAGGAGAAAAAGCCTGCGCAGAGTACCACTATGATCACAAGCAGCTCAAAGAGCCTTCCTACCTCGTCAATCTGAAAATAGATCGGAAGCGTCTTGGTCAGATAAAACAGAGTCAAGCTGTCTTTTACAGTCAGAACCGCTGCAGCGGCACACAAAGCTGTGAGGACGAGGAAGATTCCTGTCAGCGTTAAAAGTTTTTTCCGGTCATTGGTTTTAGCGGCTCCCGCCACAGGCGTCCGATAGCAGATCAGTAAGAACAGCCCTGTCAGGATCGGAAAAAATATGGATAAAAGAATCAAATACATATCGTCACCCCCTTAGCCTATGAAAACATGGAGAGTCCCTGCCCGATCATATCCACGATCGGTTGAGAGGTTACTCCCAAAAGGATGTTCAGTAAAATGAAAAATATCAGTACCATGGCATAGACTTTCTCGTCCCGAATCGTGACGCTGGGATAAGAAGTCTCCTCCACAGGAGTGTAAATGCGGATCACTGTCTTCATAAAATAGATTGCGTTCAAAATCGTGCTTATCCCTAAGACGATCAGCGCTGCCAGCATTTTGCTGTCCGTTATCTGAACAGAAGCTTGAGCGAAGAGCAGTTTACTGATAAAGCCGGAAAAGAGCGGCACACCTACCATGGAGAGAGAGCCTGCCGTAAAGGCGACTCCCGCCCATTTATTGCGGTATCCGGAACCGGTCAGCTCAATGAATTTGCGGCTTCCGCCGGATACATCCGTAAGACCGATGGCGGCGATAAACAGCAGAGATTTCGTTGCCGCATGAGAGAGGATATGGAAGATACTCGCCACCATACCGAGCTGCGTACCCATACCGATTCCCATGTAAATATAGCCGATCTGCGCTACCGATGAGAAAGCGATCATCCGGCGGATATCATTCTCCTTAATGGCGCTCAGGGAGCCGAAGATCATGCCCATCAGACCAAAGACAAAGAGAACGTCTATGATCCGTGTATTGTCAAAGATGTCGAAGTCGATGACACGGTAAATGATCTTAATCAACAGGAAGATATATCCCTTTGAAACCAGGCTGGAGAGGATCGCTGCGGAGGATACTGTAGAGTAGCCATAGGCGTCCGGCAGCCAGGCATGGAAAGGGAACAGCGCGCTCTTGATACAGAGACCGATGCACATCAGGGCTATGGAGACAATAAGCGGTATCTGGTATTCGCCGTTCGCTACGAGCAAGCTCACAGATTCCTTGATATTGCTCATCAGAAGGTGACCTGTCAGGTCATACATGATACAGAGGCCAAAGAGCAGCAGACCGGAGCCCAAAAGACTCATGATCATATAGCGGACAGCGGCTACGATAGTACGGCCCACCTGCCGGATCATGATCAGGCCGCAGGCGGAGATCGTGTTGATCTCCACGAAAACATAGGCCGTGAACATATCGTTGGTATATACCAGTGCAAGCAAAGAGCTTAACAGCAGATTCACCAGGATGTAGTATAAATTATGCTTGGTTGCAACCACTTCCCCGAAGAGCTTGTGAGCGCCGCCGGCCATGGACAGATACATGATGATGCAGAAGAAGAGGGCCATGCCCGCTTCCAGTACGCCTGCCCGGATCTCGTTGCCCCAGGGGGCAGGGAAATGGCCCATCCAATAGATGAAGGACTCCCCTGCCCGGAGCAGGTAAAGCAAGAGAACTGCCGACATAACGCCGATCACAGCAATCACAACGCGGTTTACGATCTTAGCCGCCCTTCCCGGGAGCACAGAACAGATCGTGCCGGAAAAGAGACTTAACAGGATCGAGAAAAAGGGGAAATTACAGATAAAGTTCATGCTTATTTGCCCTCCTTCCGAAGCTGCGCGGATATTTTATCCAGATCCAGCGTATGGTATCGCATGTAAAGGCGGATCGTCAGGGACAGCATCAGCGCCGTCACCGACACAGAGACCACGATACCGGTAAGCACAAGACCGCTGGGAATCGGGTTGATGTAAGCCTCAGTGCTGGTCACGCCGTCCACCACAATAGGAGCCACCCGTCCGGCGATGTAGCCTTTTTCCGCCAGGAACAGATAGATCGCACTGTCCATGATATTTAAACCGATGATCTTCTTGATCAGATTGTTCTGCAAGAGCAGATTCGTAAAGCCGATACAAAACAGAATGGCGGATACGGCTTCTCCATAGTTTGTGAATAAATTGGGACCCATTCTAAAATCCTCCTTTTCGGAACATAGCGTAGAAGGCGTAGATCGTGCAGGCAACCACCAGTCCCACAGCAATGTTCAGGGGCAGGATCAGGCCGCTTGAGAGGATCGCGCCGGGCGTACCCTTCGGAATCACACTGTGGAGCTGATTTGCCCCTG
>CAZUZZ010000191.1:0-4227 GCA_964625055.1 uncultured Bacteroides sp.
ACCATCAGCGTGCCGCGGATCAAGCGGGCTGACGATATCGATCCTTCCGCTTTTGACAATGGGATCGATGATGAGACCTTTGCGAAGATATGCGCTCTGATCCGTATTGCAGTTCCCTATACAGGAATGATCATCTCCACCAGAGAGAGTCAGGAGGTGCGGGAAAAGGTGATCCGCCTTGGCGTATCTCAGGTTTCCGGAGGGTCCAGAACTTCTGTGGGAGGCTATACAGAGGAAGAGCGTCCCACAGACACGGAGCAGTTTGATGTGTCCGATCAGAGAACTCTGGACGAGGTGGTCAAGTGGCTGATGGAGCTGGGATATATTCCTTCCTTCTGTACAGCCTGCTACCGGGAGGGCAGGACAGGCGACCGTTTTATGAGTCTGTGTAAGGCAGGACAGATTCAGAACTGCTGTCATCCCAATGCACTGATGACCTTGAAGGAGTATCTGGTGGATTATGCCTCCGAGGAGACAAAGGCAGCAGGTGAGGCGCTGATACAGGCAGAGCTTGCCAATATCCCGAAGGAGCAGGTGAGAGAGATCGCCAAAGAGCATCTGCAAAAGATCGAGGAAGGAATCAGAGACTTTAGATTTTGACTTATAGGAGGCGCATCATGGGTATGAACAATACACCGGCAGGAGAGCGGGTGCATATCGGGTTTTTCGGAAGACGTAACGCGGGCAAATCCAGTCTTCTAAATGCAGTGACAGGGCAGGAGCTGGCGGTGGTCTCGGAGATTGGCGGAACCACTACGGATCCGGTGTATAAGGCGATGGAGCTTCTTCCCATGGGGCCGGTTATGATGATCGATACGCCTGGCTTCGACGATGAGGGGACGCTCGGAGAGCAGCGGATCAAAAAGACGGTGCAGGTACTGGAAAAGACGGATGCAGCAGTGCTGGTGGTGGACGCTGTCGAGGGAAGGAACGCCTGCGATGACGAGCTGGAGAGACTTTTTAAAGAGCATGAGATACCATATATCATAGTCTATAATATAAAGAGCGCAGAGAAAAAACAAGCGGCTCCGGAGGAGACATTTGTTTTTTCTGCGCCTTTAGCGAGCAAATGTCCGATGCAATCGGACATAGAGCGCGATAGCGCGGATTTGCGAGCAAATATAACAAATGTTATCTATGTAAATGCACAGACCGGCGACGGCATTCATGAATTGAAGGAGAAGATCGCGGCCCTGGTACCTGTCGGGGAAAAACGGCCTCTGGCGTCAGACCTGGTGAAGCCGATGGATGTGGTGGTACTGGTGGTACCCATTGACTCGGCGGCGCCCAAGGGGCGGCTGATCCTGCCTCAGCAGCAGGTCATAAGAGATCTTCTGGAGGCAGGCGTGGTCACGGTTGTGGTGCGGGAGTGTGAGTTATCGCAATTTTTTGCAAGAAATCCTGCAAAACCCGCTTTTGTCATCACGGATAGCCAGGCATTTGAGGAAGTGGCGGCGGTAGTGCCCGCCGATGTGCCGCTTACCTCTTTTTCCATTCTGATGGCGCGATATAAGGGATTTCTGAAAATGGCAGTGGAGGGCGTGCAGGTTATCGATCGCCTGCAGGACGGAGATCGTGTCCTGATCGCCGAGGGTTGTACCCATCACAGGCAGTGTGACGATATCGGGACAGTAAAGATTCCCCGCTTTTTGAAACAGTACACAGGCAGGGAACTTGTCATAGAGACTGCCTCCGGCACGGGCTTTCCGGAGGATCTGACGCCCTATGCGCTGATCATTCACTGCGGCGGTTGTATGCTGAATGAGAGAGAAGTGCTCAGAAGGATGCGCTTTGCAGCCAGACAGGGCGTGCCGGTCACCAATTATGGAATTGCCATTGCACAGATGAAAGGGATTCTCGGGAGGAGTATCGAATATGTACACATTTGACAGCAGAGTGCGTTATAGTGAGGTGGGAGAGGACGGACGCCTGACTTTACAGTCCCTTCTGGATTACTTTCAGGACTGCTCCACTTTTCACTCGGAAGATATCGGGCTTGGTATGGACTATCTGCAGGCAGTCAGACGGGTGTGGCTTCTGTCTGCCTGGCAGATCTGTATCGAGCGGTATCCCCGTTTGAGCGAGCGCATTGTGATTGGTACGTCGCCCTATGAATTTCGCAGTTTTATGGGATGTCGTAACTTCCTGATGCAGACCGATGCAGGGGAGGTGTTGGCCTATGCCAATTCCATATGGACGCTGATGGATACGGAGGACATACGGCCCGCGAAGCCTACACAGGAGATGCTTGACGGCTATGTGCTGGAGGAGAAATACCCGATGGACTATGCACCCAGAAAGATCGCGGTGCCTGCGGATGGGGAGGAGCGGGAGCCCTTTACGGTAAAGCTCCATCATCTGGACACGAACCATCACGTCAACAATGGTCAGTATGTGCGTATGGCGATGGACTATATTCCCACAGACTATACGATCCGACAGCTGCGGGTGGAGTATAAGAGTCAGGCGGTGCTGGGAGATGAGATCCGGCCCGTGGTATACGGCAGAGAGGACGGCGGTCTGTACACGGTGTCCCTGAATACAAAGGAGGGAAATCCGTACTGCGTCGTGGAACTGTCCCGGTAAGGAGAAAAACAGATGATTCGATTAGGCGAGATACAGAAACTGCAGATCGTAAAAAAAGTGGACTTTGGCGTTTATCTGGGCGTCGAAGGTGAGCCGGAGGAGAAAGTGCTTTTGCCCAAAAAGCAGGTGCCCCCGGAGGCTGAGACCGGCGATGAGCTGGAAGTGTTTGTATACCGCGATTCCAAGGACAGATTGATCGCTACCACCGCAAGACCCGGTCTTACGCTGCATCAGGTGGCACGGCTTAGGGTCGCGCAGGTGGGAAAGATAGGAGCCTTTCTGGATTGGGGGCTGGAGAAGGATCTGCTTTTGCCCTTTAAGGAGCAGACCAAGCCCGTGTCCGCCGGAGAAGAGTGGCTGGTGGCGCTCTATATTGACAAGAGCGACAGACTGTGCGCCACCATGAATGTTTATCCTGATGTTAAAATTATCAGTAGTTATAAAAAAGACGACAGAGTGACCGGCACCGTCTATGAGATCAGCCGCAATTTTGGAGCCTTTGTGGCGGTGGACGAACAGTATTCAGGGCTAATCCCAAGGCAGGAGCTTTACGGGGAGATTCAGGTGGGCGATACGGTCAATGCCCGTGTCACGGCGGTGAAGGAGGACGGAAAGCTGGATCTGAGCATTCGCGAGAAGGCATATCTGCAGATCGCGGAGGATGCGGAGCGGGTGATGCAGGTCATAGACAGCTTTGACGGTGTACTGCCTTTCAATGACAAGGCGTCCCCGGAGGTGATTCGCAGGGAGATGCAGATGAGCAAGAACGAGTTTAAACGCGCGGTGGGAAACCTGTTAAAGGCCGGCAGGATCACGATAACGGAAAAGGCGATCCGGCGTGTTTAAATGCGGGAACGGATAGACTGGAGATACGGGAATGACAAGTAAGAATGCGAATTGGTTATTTTTGACAGTGATATTGGTGCATATCGGGACAGTGCTGCTTCTGCTTTTTGCGGGAGACCTTATTTCCTTTGGTATTATCACGAATTGTCTGGTGAGCGAGGGGATCCTGATGGTACCGACGCTTTTGTTTCTGCTTTTTTCTGGGGAGCTGAACCGTCCTGTGAGGAGAGAGGCGGCAGGCTTTCACCGGATCAAAATATCCACGTTGCTGATGATCTTTCTATGTACGCTGCTGCTCATGCCGCTGGTGACGGTACTCAATGCATTGACGATGTTTTTTACGGACAATGCGGTGGCATCTATGCAGGGAGATATCCTGAGTGTGCCGTTTCCGGTGATGCTGTTTATGATTGGGATATTAGGCCCCTTCTGTGAGGAGTTTGTCTTTCGGGGCGTGATGTATAAAAACTATTGCAGATGCAATGGCGGTGTGGGAAGCGGAATACCTGCGGTAGCTTTATCGGCTTTGACCTTCGGCCTGATGCATATGAACTTTAACCAGGCGCTCTATGCTTTTGCCCTGGGTATCTTTCTGGCGCTTCTGGTGGAAATGGCGGGGAGCCTCTGGGCATCCGTGGCCTGCCATATGTTTTTTAATTCATTTGAAGTGGTGCTGATGTATCTGTCGGACAGCATTCTGGGAAATGTTTATGAACAGGCGATGAGCGAGGCACCGCAGACGGTGACGACGCAGGAGCTTTTGGCGGCGCTCTCCGTATATCTCGTTATTGCGGC
>CAZUZZ010000192.1:0-4220 GCA_964625055.1 uncultured Bacteroides sp.
GAGGGCATGGCAAACCGCAGCGCCTCTTCCTCCCGATAGGGCACAGGCTCCGTCAGCGTCAGCACCGTACCTTTCCTCGGCATCTCGAAAAAATCCGCTTTTCCCTTCCAGACACCGTCATAGGCAAATCGTTTCAGTACCAGCGGACGATAGGTCTCGTCCTCTCTCAAGATCTCCCCCATACATTCCTCAAAAAGCAGGGAGGCCGCCCTGTGATCGGGATGTTTATCGCAGTCTACCGCCAACAGAATATCCGCCCGCACCTCCCTAAGTACCTCTAAAAGATCCTGCTTGAAATCCCCTCTGCGGCAGGCGCTGTGTCTGCCCGTTCTCGACCACCGGTAATCCTCATGCCCTTCTATTCCATAAGTTTCCGTTCTCCCTGCTGCCGAGACAAGGGGCTTTTCTCCCTCCTGGTGGTAAAGATGAACGCCTCCCTGCCAGCCATCCCCGTAACCCAGAAAAAAAATATGGGACTCCTCCAACCCATAAAGCTTTATCAGTACATAGAGGGACTCACGCAGGCGCACTTCGGCTTCATGGGCATAAAAATCACCATTTGTCGTAAAGACCACATAGCCCTCATATGCGCCATCTGTCGTAAGCCTCTTAAAAAGGCCGCCGCCCACAAACAATTCGTCATCCTGATGCGGTACCACCAATAAAACCTTTTGTCTCAAATCTGTGTTCCATCCCTTCCTCTGACACACTGTACGCATTCAGAAGCCTACAGCTTCCTCATTGCCATTGTAATAGTATACCATAAACAAACCGGCAGTGCGACTGAAAAGCCCGGCAGATATTGCCGGGCTTTCCTTATCTCATATTTATACTTACTGCACCACGCCGTCGCCGCCTCTGGTCCAGACGATATTCTGGCTGATCATCTGGTCGATATCCATACCGATGATCTCGGAAGCGCGCGCCTTGGCGGCTCCCTCGTTGGCAGTTCCCAGATTTTTGTAGATATCGTAAGCCGGCTTGTGACTGCCGTCCAGATTGGTGATACCCAGATTCAGCTTGCTCTCCATCTCATGGGCATCATCCTTGAAGCGGAAGAGCATAAACGCATCGATGTCCGGCAGGGATGCCGCCTTCAGGTAGCCGTAGGCAATCGACGCCTCCTGCTTCTCATTCCCGAAATAGGAGGTATAACCGATCTCCGCCAGGGAAATGCTGCGCACCTGCCCCGCCGGATTCAAGAACTTACTCTGGTGCATATAGTCGATGAGGATATCAATGTTCTGCATGGTGATATAGGGGCTGGAAACACTCTGCTTCACCCAGACCGCCGGCCCGTTCCAGGCATAGGGATCATAGAGGGGTGAATTGTAAGGATGGAAGGAAAGCCCCCAGTCAATGTTTCCTTCCCGGTTCATATAGTAGTTAAACCGATCCAGATAATCCTTCGACAGGAAGCTTCCGGGATTCGACTTACGCCCCCACTCCTGATCGATGGAATTATAAACCTGTACGTTGGCATTCATGGCTTTCAACTCATTATAGGCGATTCGGAACGCCTTGACATAAGCGCTCACATTCACCTCCAGATTACTGGAATTCATGTACCACCAGGATGTTCTGGCGTTGACCTCATTGCCCAGGATCCAGTTGTCAATCTGCCCGTTGCCGGTCGCGCCGGAATAGCGCTGTCCCAGAAAAGCGCACACTGCTTTCAGATGCTGCACGCCGCCGTTCTCCGCCACATTCAAGGCATAGCTGGGACAATCCACGCCATCGCGTGCCAGCGGATGGATCAGATCCTGTGATCCCGCACCGCCTGCCTTGTTTAAGATCACCATGGACACCTGTATTCCCTGCGCATTAAATCCCTTGACCATCTGGTCATAGTGGTCGATTCTGCCGTTGTTAAAATAGTAGGTCTGCCCGTTATAGGTATAAGGAATCGCTCCCGCCTCTCCCGGCGCCGCACAGATCTCATCCAGATAGATATTGTAGACTACCTGCTGCACGCCCAGATCTTTGAGCTCCCCGCTTGCGATCGCGGAAACCTCCGGCAGCATTCCTTTAATGCCTCTGTTCATACGCCCCGTGGTGTAAGCGGCATTCGCTCCCGGGTTGGTGATATAATGCTCGTCGCTGACCTGCATCATCTGCCCGCCCCGCTTCACCGCCACCAGAAACTTGCGGCTCAAGTTGGAATCTGCCGTATTATAGTTTAACGGAAAAGATGCCGTCACGGAAGCGCCCGCATCGACGCTGGCTACCACCGTTCCGACAGGACCGTCCTGATAAACTTCATCCGCATAAATATAGTATTTCCCATCGTCGCTGGAAGGGACACTGCCCGATGTCAGAGTACAGGAAACATTTCCCCCGGAAATCTGGCAGGAACTGATCGACACAGGCCGCCCATCAGCCCGCGCAGTACTTCCGAAAATTATGACTGATACAGTCAACAGCAACAGGAAAGCTGCTGCTCTGCCACCGATCTTCCCAATTTTTCTTTTGCACGTTTTCATATGAATGATCCTCTCTTAAAACTGTTTTTCGCCTAATATGTTTATCTTACCATCTTTTCGCAAATCGCGCAAACCTATCCTGTTTTTAGATGACAATCCCAAGTAAGCTTCCCTTTTCACTGTTTCTGACCTGTATCTGCTGCGGTATGCTCTCTTTCAGCTTCTCCACATGGGAAATGATCCCTACCAGACGCTGTCCTTCCGTCAGCTGATTCAATACCGTAAGGGCCTGCTCCAGCACATCGTTATCCAAAGTGCCGAATCCCTCATCGATAAACAACGCATCCAGTCTCTTCCCACCCGCATGATTCTGAACGACATCAGACAGCCCCAATGCCAGGGCAAGAGAGACGAAGAAAGACTCCCCGCCGGACAGCGATGAAACGGAACGGCGTTTCCCTGTTGTCATGTCAAGCACCGTGATCTCAAGACCCGCCTTCGCATTGTTCCTGCCGGCGCTCCTCTCATGGATCAGCTCATAGCGTCCGCCGCTCATAATATCCAGCCGCCGGTTCGCCATATCCAGAACCTCCCGGAACACATACCCCATGACATGACGGTCAAAGCTCAGTTTGCCGCCCTCTGCGTTGGTGCCCACCGCCAGATCCGCCAGACTGTTCAGTCTCCGCCATGTGTTTTCCGTATCCCTCAGGATCTGATTGGCATCCCGCACCGCATCTGCCGTGCTGCGGTGGTTTTTATATTGCTCCTTACCGGAATCCAGTCTGGCCCGGATCGCCTCGTACGCCTTGTCACACTCTACAATGCTCCCGTTCAACTGATCAAGATTGACCTTTTCCTGATCCTTCGTCTCTGTCTCCAGTTCCCTGATGCGGCTGCCCACATTCTCCATGTCGTTCTTATATTTCTGGAGATCTGCCTCTTTTTCCTGAAGCCAGCTTTCCACCTCCGTATCTGCCTCGCCGGCCTGCCGCAGCAGCGTATGTACCTCTTCCATCCCATGAAAGCCCTGCGCCTCTATCTCTGTCCGCAGGCTTTCTTCCGCCTCGTTTTTCTTTCTCTCAAAATCCGACAGGCTGTCCTTACAGCTCTTGCATTCACCGAAAGCGGCATCACACTGTGCCTTTGCCCCGTCATGGTTTTCCTGCGCCCGGCGTATTTTTTCGGTTCGCTCGGTCTTCTCCGCAAGCAGCTTCTCCCTTTGGGTCTGCGCACTCTCCCGATCCGGATATTTCAGGTGTTTCTTCAGTTCGGCAAGGGCGGCCTCCAAAGCGATTCTTCTTTCTCCATGCTTCTGTTCCGCAGCTGTGCATTCCTGAATCCTCGTTTCACAGGCTTGCCGCGCCTCCTCCGTCTTCTCCTGTTTCTCCTTTAAATCTTTCCGCTTTTTACACCGTTCCTCCGCCTTCTCATACGCTTCCTGTGCTTGTTTCTTTCGGTCTTCACAGGCTTTTATGCGCTCCTCCAGATAGGAGGTGCCGCTCACCACATCCCACGCCGGGCAATCCGGTTCCAGTTCCCGCAGCTGTCTTATGACGCTTTCCTGTAAGCCTTGGATCGTGCTCATCTGTCCTGTAATCTTCCGGGAGCATTCCTCTCTCTCCTTCTCCTTGGCCTCCCAGGCCGTCCTGGCCGCATCCACGTCTTTCTGCTCCGGCGTTCCTTCCGCAAACTCTGCAAAGCAATGACCGTTCGCATGATGAAACGCGGTCCGGCAGACAGGACAGACCGCCTCCTGCTTTTCCTGCAGGTCACGTTCCAGTTCTCTTGCAAGCA
>CAZUZZ010000193.1:0-4207 GCA_964625055.1 uncultured Bacteroides sp.
AGCGCCGTCTGCATTGCCGTCAGCTTCGTGCATACCTCCTGCAGAAGCTCATCCTGCGTGGACGCATCCGCACCGGCATTCTTTACCGCATTTACCGTGTCAGCAAGTTCCTTCGTATAGCGGACTACCGCAGGAATGATCTGCTTGCCAGCCATGTCGATCATGGTAAGCGCCTCGATATTGATACTCTTTGCATAAGTCTCATAGATAATCTCCTCGCGGGACTCTAATTCCACCTTTGTGAAGATACCGAACTTCTCAAACAGCTTCACAGCCTTATCCGTAGTGAGCGTCTCCGCCGCCTCGATCATGGACTTAATGTTGGGAAGTCCTCTTCTTGCGGCCTCCGCCACCCATTCGTCAGCATAGCCGTTGCCGTTGAAAATGATCCTCTGGTGCTTCGTCATATATTCTTTGATCAGGTCATGAATCGCAAGCTCCTTATCCTCTGCCGCTTCCAAAATGTCGGCTGCCTCACAGAAAGCCTCCGCCACGATCGCATTCAGGGTCGTGTTCGGGCTGGCAATCGAATCTGAGGAGCCCACCATACGGAACTCGAACTTATTTCCTGTGAAAGCGAAGGGCGATGTCCTGTTTCTGTCTGTTGCGTCCTTCTGGAAGTCAGGCAGGGTACTTACGCCTGTCTGAAGCGTGCCGCCTTCCTTGACAGAGGTTGCCTGGCCCGTCTCAATCAGCTGTGTCACCACATCCTCAAGCTGCTCGCCCAGGAAAACGGATATAATTGCCGGAGGAGCCTCATTAGCGCCGAGTCTGTGGTCATTTCCCACATCGGAAGCTGACTGACGAAGCAGATCCGCATGAGTGTCCACCGCTTTCAGGATGCAGGCCAGCACCAGAAGGAACTGCACATTCTCGTTGGGTGTATCGCCGGGATCTAACAGATTCACGCCGTTATCCGTGGTGATGGACCAGTTGTCGTGCTTACCGGAGCCATTCACGCCGGCATAGGGCTTCTCGTGAAGAAGACAGCGCATATTGTGCTGCACAGCCACCCTCTTCATGGTCTCCATAACGATCTGGTTGTGGTCCACCGCAATATTAGCAGTCTCGTAGATGGGAGCAAGCTCATGCTGCGCTGGAGCCACCTCGTTGTGCTGGGTCTTCGCTGTCACACCCAGCTTCCAGAGCTCCTTGTTCAGATCCTTCATGAACGCGCCTACACGTTCTCTGATAACACCGAAGTAGTGATCCTCCATCTCCTGGCCCTTGGGCGCCGGTGCGCCGAATAATGTACGACCGGAGAACATCAGATCCGTTCTCTTCATATACAGATCTTTATCTACCAGAAAATATTCCTGCTCCGGTCCTACGGAAGCCGTCACCTTGGTTGCCCCCGTATTGCCGAACAGACGCACGATTCGCAGCGCCTGCTCACTCAACGCCTCCATGGAGCGCAGCAGAGGTGTCTTCTTATCAAGTGCCTCGCCCGTGTAAGAACAGAATGCGGTGGGAATACAGAGGATCGTTCCACAGCCGGACTCTTTTAAAAATGCAGGGGATGTGATATCCCAGGCCGTGTAGCCTCTCGCCTCAAAGGTAGCCCGCAGGCCGCCGGAAGGAAAAGATGATGCGTCCGGCTCACCCTTGATCAGCTCCTTGCCGGAGAACTCCGTCAGCATCTTGCCCAGATCATCGGGATGGGAAACGAAAGCGTCGTGCTTCTCAGCCGTAATGCCGGTCAGCGGCTGGAACCAGTGCGTATAATGGGTCGCGCCGTTCTCTACCGCCCAGTCCTTCATCGCCTTGGCGACTATGTTCGCGGTGCTCATGGAAAGCTCCCCGCCCTCGTTCATGACCTTGACCACCTCTTTGTAGGCACTCCTCGTCAGACGCTCCTGCATCTTGCCGAGCGTGAACACATTCTTTGCAAAAATCTCTTCCACGTTGAATCCTTCGCTCATAATTTTCCTCCTCATTTCACAGAACGTGTGAAAAAATGCGCCCCAAAAAATGCTTTTTGGAACGCCTTCGTTCTGAATACCTGTATACAATCTCTGTATCTAAGATACTCTACTTTTTTCTAAATTGCAACCCTAATTTTGTTTTTTTCAGAGAAAAATTTTTCAAAGAACAATCACTCTTATCTCCCCAGCGTATTTTCCGGTTCAAAAGTGTTAAACCACACGCTGTCCACAACCTTTCTGGTCTGATTGTTATAGACGACGATATTCAATCCGCTCTGGTTTTTAGAACACTCCTCTGCGTCAATTTTAATCGAGGTCACGCCTTCTCCCCACTCATTCTTCTTGCTGAGTGCATAAAGCGGCACATAGCCGTCCAGAATCGATCCCTGATACTCTATCTGGTCAAACGACAATTCCTCCAAAAGCACCTCGCCGCCTGAAACGACCGCAAGATAATTGCATCCATCCTGTCCTGCCAGATCCGCGGACAGCCCAAACCCTCTCAGAATCTCCAGCGTATCTTCTCTCAGAGATTCGGTAAATTCATCCTTAGAGGCAAAAACCACAGTGTATTGCTCATGGGCAAGCGCCGATAAATAGAGATCAATTTCTCCGATATGATCCAGATTACAGGAATCCATGGTGAAAGCATAATCTCCCCTTGTCTCTTCCCACTGTGGCTCCGTTCTGCCCGTTATGCCGAACTGTCCGCTCAAGACCTCCCCCATATGATCGGTGATCTTCACCGCGCCCCATATATTCGGATGACCGTCATCGCAATTATCGGTTGCCATTTGATAATCCATCTTCCGGTAGACTTCCTGTTCATTAAAGCTGATAAAAGTACAGCCTCTCTCAGAAGCATAAGCCTGCACCGCATTACACATTTCCAGATTGGCCGACACCGCAGGGGTAATCGTCAATAACAGCTGGATATTCTCTTCCTCGCACAGATCCGCTATCTTGTCCAGATATTCCCGCATCAGGGGCGCCATCTCAGCCTGTTCATCAGACGATCCGGTATCGTGCGGCACAAACTCCTCCCCCTTTTCTCCCAGATAGAAGAACAGCGGTGCAAACCCCTTCAGCTCAGAGTGGCCTGCCATATCCCCGTAAATGTAGTCGTTCCTGTCCAGC
Source organism: uncultured Bacteroides sp. (assembly GCA_964625055.1). Lineage (GTDB taxonomy): Bacteria > Bacillota > Clostridia > Lachnospirales > Lachnospiraceae > UBA3282. Next base: position 3,063 of record CAZUZZ010000193.1, read on the forward strand.
TCCTCCCATCTCGTATGATACCGGATATTGGGAAGATAATAACTCCACACATCCTGTTTTTCATCTATCTCACAGATGGCTCTGACTGCCTCCGCCTTGACCGGAGACCATCTCATAAAATCAAGCGCCTTTCTGGTGTAGCTCTCTTCCGAATTCAAAGGCTCGTCCACCATATAGGGAAAGCAGAAATAGCATTCCAGCACTACCGCCTTCGGAGATTGGCAGCGCAGAGCCTCCCGCAGCCAGTAATAGGAGGTCACCATCCCCTGCTGCTCACAGCTCAGATTATAGCTGGTGATACCATACCGATCATACAATTCCTGCGGCAGAAACGCTGTCACCCCATGACTGCTCCCCAGAAAAAGCACATCCACGCTATCCTTTTCCATATCATAAAAACCGGCGTAGGTCGTCGTTGTAGGCCATGCGATATCCGTAAAAAACTTAGGCGTGATCCATCTGCTGTAGACGCTGAAGCAGATCGCAAACAACAAAAGAAAACATATGCATTTCCCTAAAAACTTTATATTTCTTTTCACAGCCTAAAATCCTCCGTATATAAACGCCTGGGCGTCATACCCCATGCCATAGACACCAAATGTCATGATCCCGAATATAACGACCAGATACAGTCCCCATCTCACATAGACAGGCTGTCTGAAGATCACATCCGAAAATACGATCCCTCTTTCCTGCCTGGTACTGACCGCGATCAGAATGCCTGTCGAAACCACAAGGACCACCCATTCCTTCCAGTCAAGCCCCAGCGTCAAGAGCGCATCGTTGGTAAAGATCCACACATTATGGACACGAAACATACTATGTATCATTTGAACGCCCGTTGTCAGATTCTCGGCCCGGAAAATGATCCACGCTGTCATCACACACAGGAATGTCCATATCCTCCGGATCCATGTCCTGACCTCCGGCGCTTCCTCCAGTCCCAATGCTTTTGCCGCCCTTCGCTGCAATCCTTCAGTCAGCCGTCCTATGATCTGATAGATGGCGTGCATCATGCCCCAGGCCACAAACCGCAGCCCAGCGCCATGCCAGATACCACTGATCAGGAACGTTATGATCAAATTGATATAGGTTCTGATTTTTCCCTTGCGGCTGCCGCCCAGAGGAATATAGATATAATCCTT
>CAZUZZ010000194.1:0-4181 GCA_964625055.1 uncultured Bacteroides sp.
AACCATCCTGATTCCATCTCTGCAGATCCTTGGTAGGCATAGCCACACCAACCTTATTGCCGCTTGCTGTTGCTGCGGGTGCCTCTGCTGCCGGCGCTTCCTCTGCTGCGGGCGCCTCTGTCTCTGCTGCGGATGTGTCTGCTGCAGGAGCTGCTGTCTCAGAAGCGCCGCCGCCACAGCCAACCAGTGCTGCTGCAACCATAGAAGTTGCAAGTACCATGCTTAAAACTTTCTTTTTCATGTCTTTGTTTTCCTCCCTTTTTATTGAAGTAATTTTACGGAAATCATCTTCCGTGTTTTTACTATAACATAAGAAAAGTAGGAATAATTTATGACTTTCTGTACATTTTCACCATAAAGGAATTTTATACACCAAATGTACTAGCATTTTTTTGTAATTTCTTCTATCTCTTTTCACAAAAAAATGCTACTGCGGCATCTGTCCGGGCACATTCAGATATACATCCTCCTTCAGATGAAAGCCGCTGCCGATGATCACCTCATCAATATTGTCCCGGTTCACACTGATAGGCTCCAGTCCGATGTAGGGCACCCGATATGCGCCGCTGTCGATCACGGTCACATCGTCGCCCGCCAATGCCTCACCCTTCGCCAGTGCCACAGCCGCTTCCGCCGCCCGGGTCGCCAGACGCTCCACCGGCTTGTAGACCGTCATGACCTGAGTGCCCTCCACGATCCGCTGACAGGCCGCCAGATCCGCATCCTGCCCCACCACCAGCATATTGCCTGCCTGACGTGTCTCCGCCAGAGCGCGCACCGCCTGGGTAGCCAGATCGTCATTGCCGCACATGATAGCGTCCGCCTGCTCAATCTTCACAGAATTGGCATAAATATACGCTGCCGCTTCCTCGGCACGCCAGTTATCCGCATGAATGGAATCCAGAATCGTAACATTGTGCTTTGACATCTCCCTTTTAAAGGCATTCTCTACCATGGGCACATTATTGTCTGTTGGAGAACCTCCCAGCATCACCACATTGCCGCCGGATATTCCCTCCGCCACAAGGGCCTGACCCATCATGGTCCCCACCATCTCATTGTCAAAGGAGATATAGAGATCTACATCCGTATCGTTGATCAGCCGGTCGTAGGAGACTACCTTGATTCCCGCATCCTTCGCTTTTTTCACGGAATCCTGCAGGGCGGAAGGGTCTATGGCGATAATGACGATCACATCCATTCCCTTCTCAATAAAATAATCGATCTGCTTTTTCTGTTCCGCCACCACACCGTTGGCGTTCTGCACGTTGACCTCCGCCCCCAGCTCCTTGGCCACAGAGACGAACACATCCCGGTCCCTCTGCCATCTCTCGATAACGAAGGAGTCGAAGCTCATACCGATCTGTATCTTTTCCTCTTCTCCGGCATCATTTTCCCTGCCGCTCTCCACCGTCCCGCAGCCGCAGAGGGCAAAGAGCAGGCAAAACGCCAGAAGCAGGCATACGATTCTTTTTTTCATTATCTTCATCTCCCTACACACACGCGGAGAATGCACGCTTTTTGCATTCTCCTATGTGAGAAGAACTTCTCCGCGAAGCAGCCTTTGCTGCGAGTGGCTAGAAGTTCTTCTCACATTTGTACTCCGTGGGCGTCACACCCACATTTTTCTTAAAGGTTCTGCTGAAATAGTTGGGATCGGCATAGCCTACCATGGAACAGATCTCCTTCATGGAATACTCCGTGGTGGTCAAAAGCTCCTTTGCCCTGTCCATGCGGATCTTGGTCAGATACTCCACAAAGCCTTCCCCCACATCCTCCTTGAATATCTTACTGAAATAATAGGGACTGATATTGACCTCTCTGGAAACATCGTCCAGAGAGATATCCCTGCTGTAATTGGCCTGTATATAAGCTTTCGCCGCCTCCACGGCCCCCAGAGACTTCTCCGAGGCCTTAGTGCTCACGTTGCGGCTTGCGGCGCCGACCTTCTCCACAAACCACATTCTCAAGGAGGGTATATCATTTATTTCCATGATAGTAGGCAGATAGTCTGCTCTGGAGCGGAATTCATAGGTCATACCGCCGGAGGTATAGGCCAGATGCTCTGCATAGAGGACGAATTCCAGCACCTTCAGGCGGATGTTCATCAGATAATCCCCGTGCTGCTCTGCGATCAGGTCAAAGTAGCTCTCCGCCGTAGCCATGGCATGATCCGCCTCTCCGTTCCCCACCTCCGCAAAAAGCTTCTTCTCCAGATCAATGGGATAATTCTCCTCATAGATGCAGCCCGTGGGCAGATCGTCCACATGGGCCACGCTTCCCGTGGTCATGACCAGCGCATTGACGGCCTCCTTATAGGAATCTCTGGCATCCTCCAGAGGATGGATGGCACTGATGCCGATGCGGAAGGAAAGCCCGATCCTTTTCCTAAGCTCCCTGACGATCTCCCGGGATTTTTCGATCAGAGCGATCCGTTCGCCGTAGGACATCTGTCCCTCGCTGCAGGGCACCATGCCCGCCAGCTTGTTGGCCATAGCCGTGCCGAAGATCACGCCGGGATAGGCTTCCTTCAAAAATTCCCTGAGCACCGTATCGTACTCCTGCATTTTCACGCTGCTGCCCACCGCATTCGTCATATGGTTGCCCTCCTGCGCATCCCCGAAGACCACCGCCAGCATATAGGCATGATTCTGCGTGATTCCCAGAATCTGCTTATAATTCTCGATATCCTCCGCAAAATGCTCCTGAAACAGCATATTGTAGACCAGACCGCTCTCGATGATGGGCATGACCGTCTCAAGCTTTTCCCGGATGAGCAGGTCATTGCTTCGCTTGTCCCTCTCCTTGTCTATCTGCTCCATAGCACGGTGCAGGGCCGCAATGATCCTGGTCTTCTCCATGGGCTTGGTGATATACTCCAAAACGCCCAGCTTAATGGCTTCCTTCGCATAGTCAAACTTATCGTAGGCGCTCATCACAATGAATATCACATTGTGATTCGTCTCCCGAATCTCCCGCATGGCCTCGATGCCGTTGATACCGGGCATCTGAATATCCATGATGGCAATATCCGGACGATAGTTTTCCGCCAGCTCGATAACGCTTCTTCCGGTCTTGGCAAATTCGATGCTGCACCGGTCGCCGAATTCTTTTTCTATGATAAATTTCAGGGAATCGATCACAATTCCTTCATCATCCGCCAGCATGATCTTATAATGGCTCATATTCCCTTACTCCCCTTCCGTCCTCTCTTTTTTCTGTGTCTCTCTGTCCGTCAAACAGAGGATCACTTCCGTTCCCGTTCCTCTGCCCTCGCTGCGAATGGACATCACATCCTCATTGCCGGTAAAAAGCCGCATACGGGAGATCACGTTGTCCATGCCCACGCCGTTTCCGCCCGCCGCCATATCTTCCTCCCGGTAGGTGCCGCTCATCACCTTATCTATGGCTTCCTGACTCATGCCCACACCGTTGTCCTTCACACTGATATAGACCTGCCCCTCCTTTTCGTAGAGGGACAAAAGGATCACGCCCTGATCGCCCATTTCCCGTATACCATGATTGACACAGTTCTCCACAATGGGCTGCAGGATCATACCCGGCATCTCCATCCCAAGGAGGGACTCGTCGATATGCTTCTCATAATGGATATCTCCGGCAAACCGCACGTTCAGGATATAGATGTAGGAGTCCACCATCTCCACTTCCTCCGCCACGGTCACCGTCTCCTCGCTTTTCTTCATATTATAACGGTAAAACTGCGCAACCTTCTGAATGTAGTCATAGGTTCTGTCCGCGCTCTCCATCATGGCAAGCTGCGCGCCCGCATTTAACGTATTAAAAAGAAAGTGCGGATTGATCTGGGCCTGCAGGTATTTCAGCCTGGCATCCTTTAAATGTCCCTCCATGAGAAGCTCCCGTTCCTTTAAGTCCCGCTCCGCCTCCATACTCTCCCGGATCTGTTCCACGTACTTGCCGATGCTCACCACCATGGAGTTAAAGGCGCGCGTCACCACGCCCACTTCATCCTCTGACTCCACAGGCAGAAGCGCGATGTCAAAATTGCCCTTCGCTACCTCATCGGCAGAGCCTGCCAGCTTCTTAAGGGGCCTGATAATGGCTCCCACAGAACCGACAATGATGCCCACATTGCTGGCCATCACCAGAACAATGACTATCACGGACACCACCTCAAAGAGACGGAAACGCTGTCAGATATC
>CAZUZZ010000195.1:0-4178 GCA_964625055.1 uncultured Bacteroides sp.
GATCACATCCCGTTTCAGGGAGAGCAGGTCGTAGACAAAGAGGATGACCACGGACAGCGCCATACCTAACATGGAGAGGTAGGGCATATCCAGACAGATCACGGCGGTCTTCAGGTAGTTCAGAGGTCTGGCTGCGTCCCAGAACAGCCGGGAGAGCACCCAGAAGGCGTCCTGTATGGTGTTTGCCCGGAAAAAGATCCAGGTGAGGCAGACCAGGATAAAAGTAAGGGGCAGCTGCCAGAAATGTTTTCTTGGCGTCTTATTTTCGGCAATGTCAGCAGGTCTCTTCGGGTGCAGCAGCACTTCAATAATCTGTAAAAGACCATGTAGACCGCCCCAGACAAGGTAGGTCAGAGAACTGCCGTGCCAGAAACCGCTGACTAAGAAAGTGAGAAGCAGATTCAGGCAGTGCCGCCATTTCTTTACCCGGTTGCCGCCCAGCGGGATGTAGACATAGTCCCGAAACCAGGTGGACAGGGAGATGTGCCATCTGCTCCAGAATTCCCGGATAGAGAAAGAGAAATAAGGGCTCTTAAAGTTGGTCATCAGCTCAATGCCAAAAAGTCTGGCACATCCGACGGCGATGTCCGAATAGCCGGAAAAATCACAGTAGATCTCGATGGCAAACATCAGGGTAACGATGATAAAGACAAGGCCCACATAGCTGTAGGGGTTGTTGTAGACCTTGTCCACCACCACGGCAAAGATATCCGCGATCACCAGCTTCTTAAAATATCCCCAGGCCATCAGCTTCAGGCCGTAGGTCACATTGTCGTAGTCAAAAGTCCGTTCTTTTTTCAGCTGCGGGAGAAGAGAATCCGCCCTGCCGATGGGGCCTGCCAGCAGCTGCGGGAAGAACGAGACGAACAGGGCGTAGTAGCCGAAGTGGCGCTCTGCGCGGACTTTCCCCTTATAGACATCGATGAGATATCCCATGGACTGAAAAAAATAGAAAGAGACGCCCGCCGGAAGCAGGATCCGCAGGGTCACGGGATGTATGGTGAGGCGGCCTGCGTCGATCAGGGCATTCAGTCTGTCGATGGCGGGGCCTCCCAGCTTAAAAATAAGGAGGACGCCGATCAGGGGCAGAATGCCGGTGAGCAGACAGCGCCTTTTGGCCCTTTTATCCGAGGCTTTCTCCAGACCCAGGGCCAAGAAAAAGGTCAGCGCGGTGGAGGCAAAGAGCAAAAGCCCGTAAGCCACATGAAGATTCATATAGAAGGCATAGCTTGCCGCCAGCAGGAAAACCCAGCGGAATCTGGCGGGCACGATATGATACAGGATAAATACCACTGTCAAAAAGACAGCGAAAGTCATGGAATGAAAGAGCATGGTTTCCTCCGATCATTATTTGAAGCAGATTCTGATTTTTGTCTTATTTTACTGTATTGCAAAAATTATTACAACCTGTTGGTTTCTTTCGCGATACATTTATGATAAAATGTGTACAATAATGTAGACATGGGAACGGACAATATGGGAATTACCTCATTTTATTTTTTGTGTTTTTTTGCGATCATACTGTTATTGTACTATAGTATCCCCTCGAAATTCCAGTGGGGCTTTCTTTTGTTGTGCAGTGTATGCTATTGTCTGTTTGCAGGGCAGGGAGTGCTGCTTGTCTACCCGCTTGTGTCGTCTCTTTCATGTTTCCTGGGAGCGAAGCTTCTGACGCGGGCACCTGTGGAGGAAGAGAAAAGACGCAGAGGGATCCTGGTGATGACTATATTGGTCAATATCGGAATCCTGTTTGTCTTAAAATATGTCAATTTCGTGATCAATACGGTGAATGGTATCGCGGGTCTGTTCGGCGGTTCCGGCGAGGTGCTTTCGGGAGTGGATTTCCTGGTGCCGCTGGGGGTATCTTTTTATACGTTTTCCCTTCTGGGTTATGTGATCGACGTATATTACGGGCTTGCCGCGGCGCAAAATCATTTCGGGAAGCTGGCCCTCTATGGTCTGTATTTCCCGAATCTGATCTCCGGGCCGATCCTGCAGTACAGGGAGCACGCGGAGACCTTTTTTGCCCCCCATGCTTTCGATTACAGACAGGTGACACGAGGGCTGCAGCGGATGGTCTGGGGCTTTTTTAAGAAGCTGGTGATCGCCGAGCGGCTGGGCGTTCTGGTGAATACCGTTTACGAAAGCTATGAGACCTATGACGGCGCTTACATCTGGGTGGCCACGGTCTGCTATGCGTTCCAGCTCTACACAGATTTTTCGGGCTGCATGGATATCGTGCTGGGGATGTCGGAGAGCCTGGGCATAGAGCTGCCGGAAAATTTCAGGACGCCGTTCTTTGCCAAGAGCGTGACGGAGTATTGGCGCAGATGGCATATCACGCTGGGCGTGTGGATGAAGGATTATGTGTTTTATCCGCTTCTTCGGACGAAGCTCTTTACGGATATCAACAAGTCCTTTAAGAAGAAATTCGGGAAAAAACGGGGCAAGCAGTATGCCACCTTTCTGGCGATGTTTGTGCTGTGGCTGACGGTGGGCGTCTGGCATGGCGGGGATTGGAAATTTGTGATCGGGTCAGGGCTTTTGCACTGGTTCTATATCGTGATGGAGGAACTTCTTACGCCGCCCTGCGCCTGTATGATGGAGAAAATGTCTCTCTCTGCCGAGGGAAAGCTTGTCACCGGGATCCGGATCCTTCGCACCTTTTTTCTGGTGTGCATCGGAGATCTGTTTTTTCGGGCCACTTCCGTTGGGGATGCGCTGGCGATGTTAAAGGGTGCCGTGTGCGTATGGAATCCTCAGGTTCTCTGGGACGGATCCCTGTTGCAGCTGGGACTCGACGGGGTTGAGACGGCGGTGGCGGTCCTCTCCCTGCTTCTTCTGTGGGTGGTGTCTCTGGCGCAGAGAAAGGGTTCAGTGCGGGATGCTGTGGCGAAAAGGCCGCTTCCTTTGCGGTGGGTTCTGTGGTATGCACTCCTGTTCGCCGTCATTCTGCTGGGATACTATGGACCAGGATACAGTGCGGCGGAGTTTATCTATCAGGGCTTTTAGAAAATCCCATAGTAAAGAACGGGAAAATGTGGTAAGATAATTTACAAAAGAGATGAGAGGATTACAGGAGACGGAGAATGGACAAGATTGCGGTACTGATTCCCTGTTATAATGAGGAGAAAACCATTGCAAAGGTGGTAAAGGACGCCAGGGAAGCGCTTCCTGAGGCGGTGGTCTATGTTTATGACAATAATTCCAGTGACCGTACCGTGGAACTGGCAAGGGATGCGGGCGCGGTGATCCGCTATGAGTATATGCAGGGAAAAGGGAACGTGATCCGCAGGATGTTCCGTGAGGTGGAGGCGGAGTGCTATATCATGGTGGACGGCGACGACACCTATCCCATGGAGTATGCCAGAGAAATGGCGGACAAGGTGCTTCTCCACAGTGCGGACATGGTGGTGGGCGACAGACTGTCCTCCACATATTTCACGGAGAATAAGAGGCCGTTCCACAATTTCGGTAATTCCATTGTGCGCAGCAGCATCAACCGGCTCTTCCGCTGCGATATTAAGGACATTATGACGGGATACCGGGCGTTCAGCTATGGCTTTGTGAAGACATTTCCTGTGCTCTCCACGGGTTTTGAGATCGAGACAGAGATGACCATCCATGCGGTCTATAACAATATGCAGATTGAGAATGTGATCGTGGATTATCGGGACAGGCCCGAGGGCAGCGAATCCAAGCTGAATACCTTCTCGGACGGTTTTAAGGTGCTTCACACGATCATAAAGCTTTATCGGGATTATAAGCCCTTCGGTTTTTTTGGCCTTTGCTCGGCAGTGTTATCGGTTCTTGCCGTGGTACTGTTTATTCCCATTCTGATCACCTACATTGAGACGGGTCTGGTAGATCGTTTCCCGACGCTCTTTGTCTGCGGGTTTATCGGCCTGGCGGCGATCCAGTCCCTGTTTGCGGGATTGATACTGTCTAATATGGCGCTGAAAAACAGGCGTGATTTTGAATACAGATTAACCCTTGTGACGAGGAGGATCCGGCATGAATAAGCGAAATGTGGTCACGGCAGCCTGCGTGCTTGCGGCGCTTCTTGCCGCGGGGCGGATATTCCTTTTCCTGCGGGGAGCGGGCATGGTATACACCATGGGTATCTTTCCTATGGCGCTGCTGTTTGGTCTATATTGTCTGTGGAAAAAGGCTTTGTT
>CAZUZZ010000196.1:0-4177 GCA_964625055.1 uncultured Bacteroides sp.
GGATGGAGGAGCTGATCTGTCTGATCGAAGAAAAACTCTCCGGCGGCTACAAAGAATGTACACTGCTGATTCCCTATACGGACGGCAGGGCGGTGTCCTATCTCAACGAGAACGGTGTCGTGTATGAGACAGAATATCTGGAAAACGGGGTGCGTCTGCGGGTCAACTGTAAAGTGGAGGACTATAACTTTTATCAGAAATATCAGGAGGGTATCAATGGATAAAAAGCTGGCGTTTCAAATATTGGGGATTTCTGAGACGAAGGAAGAGGAACAGATCAGACAGCGGGATCTTACGCTGTTATAAGACACTAACCCGGAGGATGATCCGGACGGGTTCAGACGTTTACGGGAAGCTTATGAGGAGGCGCTTCGTCTGTCCAAGGTGCAGGACGAGGGCGAAGAGGAGGAGCCGCAGGGAGAACTTGATCTGTGGATGAAACGTGTGCGTGAAAATTACCGGGATATCTTTCTGCGCAGAGATGTGAGCACCTGGAAGGAATTGTTTGACGATCCGGTCTGTATCGGCTTTGATACCTTTCTGGAGGCCAGAGGCAGACTCCTTGGCTATTTGGCCGGACATTCTTTTCTGCCCCAGACAGTGTGGCAGCTGCTGGATCAGGTGTTTCATGTGCTGGACGACTTCGAGGCCTTGAAAGAGGATTTTCATGTAAATTTTCTCGGGCATATCGAGTATCATGTGCATACGGAAGATTTCCTCGACTACAGCCTGTTTGAGGGGACGGAGGACGGATATGCGCCGGAGAACGACGAGGATACGGACGAGTACATAAGGGAATATTTTCAGATCAAAAACAAACTGGAGGAGAACGAGACGGAAGGCATCCTGCAGGCTCTCTCGGATCTGAAACGGCACGGACTGTATCACCCTTATGAGGATGTGGAGAGGCTGCGTCTGTTTATCCGGACAGATGAGTGCGAACAGGTACGGGAGCTGGCGGAACAGCTGATCGAGCGATACGCCGATGATAACAACGTGCGGATCTGGGCGGGGAGGGTCTTTTCTCATACCGGAGAGGAAGAAAGAGCGTACGAGCTCTGGGAGGCAGTTCTTGCCGAGGATTCGGACTATTACATAGCCAAATACTTTGCCATGCATTATCTGGTGGATCAGAAGCAGTGGTATCGGGCGGAAAAGTATCTGGATGATCTGATCAGGGTCAACAGACGGGACGAGGAGCTTCTGGAGATCCGCCAGACCATCGGGAAGGAGCTTGTTCCTATGCTGCAGGAGGCTGTGGCGGAGGGAAAGGATTTCGAGGATCTTTCCGGCAAGGAGCTGACACTTTATCTGGGCTGGTGTCTCTTTGATCTGGAGCGGTATGAGGATACGCTTGTCTTCGTGGAGGAGCAACGGGAAAGTCTCGACGGAGAAGAAAAGTATTATGAGCTCAGGGCGTGGACCCTGTATAAGCTGGAGCGGTATGAGGAGGCCATTCCTGTCTACCAGGCGCATCTGAAAAGCGTGGAGGAGAGTCAGGATGAGGAGGAGAAAAAGGCTTCCAAGGCAGCTCAGAGCCACCGTCTTCTGGGTGTCTGCTTTTACTGCATGGAACAGCCGGAGGAGGGAGAGAGGGAGACACGCATCGCCATCGAGATGGAGCCGGAGAGCAGAATCCGTCTGGATTGCAAACAGTATCTGGCTGATCGGTATCTTTCCGCGAAAGAATATGAGAAAGCGACTGAGGTGTGTGACGGGATCCTTTCGGAGGATGAAAACTATTATCCGGCGTATCTGGTGCGTCAGGAGGCCGGCTATTATCTGAGACGGGCACAGCAGGTGGTTGATGATTATTACCGGGCAATAGATCTCTATGCCGGCTACGACAGGCCCTATCTCTATGCGGTCATGGTCTTTTATGATTACAGACAGTATAAGGATGCTCTGGGCGTGATAGAGAGAGCGAGGGAAAATCAGGTAGAGTTCTCTAAAAAACTGCGTTTTCAGGAGGCGAAGGTCCTGCGGATGCTGGCGGAGGATGAGGAGGCAAGGAAAAAGCCCATGGAGATCCTGGATGCGCTTCTCTACGAGACGGAGGAGGATTCCGGGGAACTGAAGCAGGCGTCCGGGCGGTCAAACGACACACTGGACAGGGCGGAACTCCTTTTTGAGAAGGGACTTGTGTTTGAGGACGACAGAAAACTCGTGGAGGCCATCGTTCTGGTGCAGGAGGCTCTGAAGCTGGATCCTGAGGAGCCTTATTATCATCTGGCGTTGGGCAATCTTTTCAGAGATTCGGAGAACTATAAGGATGCCCTGACAGAATACGAGAAGGTGGAGGAGGTCTATCATCATCCGGAATTCTATTTCGGCATGGGTGTCTGCCACCATGAGGCGAAAGCGTGGACGGAGGCCATTCAATATTATACCAAGGCGGTGGAGCGGGATGAAAATTACCGCGATACAAACCGCAGACTGTACCAGTGCTATGAGGAGAGATACAGCCGGGAATATCGGAGAGCGGACTACGAGCAGGCGCTTAAATATATCAATAAGCAGTTGGAGATATCACAGAGCCCCGGTTACCGCTATTGGGACAGAGGATATTTATACAGCAGCGCCATGGAGATAGAGGCGGCTGTTGCGGATTATGAAAAGGCGATGACGCTGGTCGATGAGGCGGACCGCTATCTCATCCTGGAGAATATTGGTTTTGCTTATAAAAAGGGCAGACAGTTTGCAAAGTCCTATGAATTCTTCAGACGGGCGGTGGATTGTATGAAACCGGAGGATGCTTCCGCCAGAGGATATGCGGGGATGACGGAATGCTGCATGAAAATGGGAGATTATGAGAAGGCCATCGCCTGCTGTAAGGAGGGGCTTGCCGTTTTCCCTGCCAATGGAACCCTGTGGGAGAACTTAAGCGATTGCTATGCGGAGACGGATCGCCTGCAGGAGGCCATGGATGTAGCAGATAAATGGCGTTTTCATACGGGCGGCACCAAGGCCTACTGGAATCAGGTCGCTTTTATCCTTTTGAAAATGGGGAAGGTGCGGGAGAGTCTGGATACCTACAAAGAGGCGAAGGCAGAGTTAATTAAAAATGCCGCAGATAAGGAAGAACTGGCTGGGCTGTATGAGAAATGGGCTGGTCGTCTCATAGAGGTGCAAAACTATGCGGAGGCGGTAAAGAGATATCAGGATGCCGCTGCCCTCTATCAGGATAACTGGGATCTATTCGACTGTGAGTGCGAACTTGCAAAGACCTGCTATCTGCTGGGAGATTACGAACAGGCCGGGAAGCACGCGAAAAAGGTTTTAGACTGTATAGCGAAGCGGCACACCACGCTGGAGGACTATGCCTCTTATGCCGGCTATGTGCCGATCCGGAAGGGCTGGGTGGCATGGATCTATCTGGCTCTGGGAGAGAAGGAAAAAGGGAGACGCCTCTTCGAGGAGATGGAGAAGGAGCATCCCTGTGCAAGCTGTAAATATACAAAGTGCTTTGAGTCTTCCCTGTGGCTGGGATTTTACTACTACTGCGAGAAGGAGTATGAAAAAGCGGCGGAGTTGTTCGAGGAGACGCTCAGAAGAAACGAGGATGAGCTGGAAGCAAAGTTTATGCTGGAGAAGATGAAGACAGGAACAAAAACAGAGGAAACAACAAAAAAGGGATGGAAAGGATTGTTTAGGGAAAAATGATCATCGGAATTGACTTGGGAACGACAAACAGTCTGGCGGCCTATTTTACGGAGGATGGCCCCCGGATCATACCAAACCGGCTGGGAAAGAGACTGACGCCATCTGTGGTGAGCATGGATGAGGAGGAGCAGATCTATGTGGGCGATCTGGCGGTGGAGAGAGGGCTTCTTCATCCCGGCAGCGCCGCCTCAGTCTTTAAGCGGGACATGGGAAGCGGCAGAAAGTTTCCTCTCCTGCACAAGACTTTTACGGCGGAGGAGCTGTCCTCCTTCGTGCTGCGCGCGTTGAAGGAAGATGCGGAGGCGTTTTTGGGTGAGCCGGTGACTGAGGCGGTCATCAGCGTGCCTGCCTATTTCAATGACGAGCGGCGGCGCGCCACCAAGAGAGCCGGGGAACTGGCGGGCCTTAAGGTGGAGCGGATCATCAGCGAACCGACGGCGGCGGCTATCGCCTACGGCCTCTATCAGAGTCAGGGACATATGCGGTTTCTGGTGTTTGACTTAGGCGGCGGTAC
>CAZUZZ010000197.1:0-432 GCA_964625055.1 uncultured Bacteroides sp.
AAAGGTTTTCCAGGGCGTATAACGAGCAAACGTCCGATGCAATCGGACAGAGAGCGCATAAGCGCGAGTTTGCGAGTCTGGATGAATCAAAAATATAAGGGGAAAAGATTTTTTCGGAGGTTTTTTAGGAAATGGAAGTAATGATCGAGAGAAATAAGGACGGCGATATTGACAGCTGGAAAGAGGTACAGCTGATCTATAATTCGGCCTTGAAACAGATCTCTACGAAGCTGGAGATCCTGAACGACGAGTTTCAGCACGTGCACCGTTATAATCCGATCGAACATATCAAATGGCGTATTAAGACGCCGGAGAGTATTGTCAAGAAATTAAAGAAGCATGACAAGGAATCCACGATCGACAATATGGTAAAGTATGTCAATGACATCGCAGGTATCCGTGTGATCTGTTCCTTTGCATCGGATATCTATC
>CAZUZZ010000197.1:442-4155 GCA_964625055.1 uncultured Bacteroides sp.
GATTGCGGAGATGATCAGTAACCAGAAGGATATTCGCGTAATGTCAGTGAAGGATTATATCGTGAATCCGAAAGCCAGCGGATATAAGAGCTATCATATGCTGGTGACAGTGCCGGTCTATCTCTCTGACCGGATCGCGGACACGAAGGTGGAGATACAGATTCGCACAGTAGCAATGGATTTCTGGGCGAGCCTGGAGCATAAGATCCATTACAAATTTGAGGGCAATGCACCGGAGCATATTAAGGAACAGCTTGTGGAATGTGCTCAGATGGTGTCGGCACTGGATGCCAGAATGATGTCTTTAAATGAGGAGATCTTACATATCGGACAGAAGGAAGAGGACTAGAAAGGTCCTCTTCTTTATTTTTGGGTTTTACGCGCATAAGCAGACTCGAAATGCGTGGACATGAGGAGTGCCCAGGCACCTTGCGGCACCCGGGCTATTATGAAAAAATTTATCTATGTGTGTAATCATACACGACATCTCATTCAATTTTCTATAAATTTACTATACTCCTGAAATGTGAATAAAATATGAACAAAATGTAAAGTTATGGTTAATGTTTATAGTTATATCAAAAAATAGGGACTAAATATGTGCAAAGTGCACAATAAAATGTCGAATTGAGAGAACTCAGGGCGGGGCTTGTCTTTTCTTTATTGTCATGGGGAAAGAAAAATGGTAAAATGCAGACATGGTTTTGAAACGGAATAGTTACCAATAATTATGGAAGATATGGGGTATGCTATCATGGACACGATAATAGATAAACTGGCACAGAAAAAAAACGCGCAGGAAATGATCCGTGCAAATTCTGCGGCGGAGGCGGCCAAGATGGAGATGATGGAGAAGCAGCTTGCGGCCTACGATGAACTGATGCAGGAGATTCGCAGGGTGAATATTAAGACATCCGAGAACGTGGAAAATATGCGTAAGCTTCTTGCACAGTGTATGGAAAAGCTGGAGAGTTTGGAGGCGGATGACGGTAAAAGTGCGGATGTTGAGCAGCAGCTTGCCGGAATCAAGAGTTTGTTGGAGGAGCGTTTTGCGCAGTCCGAGGAATTTATGCACAAGGAGAATGTGAAGGTTTATCGTAATGTGCAGGCGGCGTTCACAGAAGAGCTGGGCAGGCAGACGCAGACTCCTAAGAAGAGCGGAGCGCCGATGGGACTTTGTGTAGCGATCCTGATAGGGGTGGCAGCGGATATTCTGATCAATCTGATCCCGATGATATTGGGACTTATGAATGTGAAACTTTTCTAAAAAACATCATGAAAATACGAAACAGATATTATAAAAAAATAAAAATTGCATATATTAAGGTTGCGGTGTTTGTCAGTGTCATCGCCGCCTTTTTCCTGCCCCAATGGCAGACCATGGAGAGCACCGGAGACAATAGTTTTACGGTGTACTTAAACGGGGTACAGGTAGGCGTGATGGGAGACGTCGGGGAAGTGGATGAGTGCCTGATCGCTGCCAGAAAGCAGCTTGCGTCCGACAGTGAGGAGATCGTGCTGGCGGAGAGCGAACTGAGCTGGGAGGGCGAGGAGGTGCTCTGGGGCACTGTAGATGACAAGAGTGTCATAATTTCCAATATGCTGGCTGCGCTGCGGGGAAGCGTCAAGGAAACCTTAAACCGTTCTTATACGGTAAAGATCAATGAGTACACGGTGAACCTGGCGAGCACCCAGGAGGTGCTGGAACTTTTACAGGCTTCCATTAAAAAATATGATACCGGAAATCATTATCATGCGGATCTGGTGCTGGATTCTTCCAGAGAACTCAATGTGCTGACGACGCAGATCTATTCTGAGGAGGAGCAGGAGAACGAAGAGGAGGAGGCGGTCGTGACCAGCGTTGGAATCAATGCGGCGCTTGATGAGATATTTGCGGATATCGAACCGGCCTCTGAGAAGGATTTTTCCGATTACGAGCTTGGCCTCCTCTCTTTGGAATTTGGCGACACGGTGGAAGTGGTGGAGTCTTATCTGCAGGATTATGATCTGACGCCTCTTTCCAGAGCTATCGAAGAGGTGACCAAGGAGCAGGAGAAGGAACAGATCTACGAGGTGGTTGCGGGGGATACGCTCTCTCAGATCGCTGAGAAAAATGAGATACCGCTGGCGGATTTGATCGCCATGAATGAAACGATCGAGAATGAGAATTCTGTGATCCGTGTGGGAGATGAGCTGATCGTAACGGTGCCTGAACCGGAGCTTTCCGTGGAGCGCACAGAGCAGATGTATTATGAGGAAGATTACGAGGCGGATATCATTTACGTGGAGAATGACGACTGGTACACCAACCAGACACAGACGCTGCAGGAGCCTTCTGCGGGGCACCGCAAGGTGGTGGCGGATGTCTCCTATCGCAATAACGAAGAGGTAAACCGTGAGATCCTGAAGGAGGAGATCACTTATGCAGCTGTGCCCAAAATCGTGGAGCGCGGCACTAAGATTCCGCCCACCTATATCAAGCCGATTTCGGGGGGCAGGCTTTCCTCCGGGTTTGGCAGACGTAAAGCGCCTACCAGAGGCGCCAGCAGCTATCATAAGGGAATAGATTGGGCGACACCGGTAGGCACGGCGGTCATGGCGTCCTCCGGAGGAACGGTTGCAAAGGCAGGCTGGGGAAGCGGCTACGGCTATGTGGTCTATATCAATCACGCGGATGGCAGGCAGACCCGTTATGGTCATCTGAGCAAAGTGCTGGTAAAACAGGGACAAACAGTCACACAGGGGCAGAAGATCGCTTTGAGCGGCAACACGGGTGTCAGTACCGGACCACACGTTCATTTTGAGATTCTGATAGGCGGTACCCAGGTGAATCCCTTTGACTACCTGAACTAAAGACTTTACAAATGTCCAAAATCTGGTATACTGTATGGTAATGTTTGAGTTTTTTCGATTGAGAAAGGCAAGTAAACATAAATGGAACAATATGCGATTAAGGGTGGAAATCCGTTAGTCGGTGAGGTGGAGATCGGCGGTGCAAAAAATGCGGCGCTGGCGATCCTTGCGGCCGCCATCATGACGGATGAGACCGTATTGATAGAAAATCTGCCTGACGTCAGAGATACGAACGTCATGATGCAGGCGATGGAGAGTATAGGCGTTGTGATCAACCGTGTGGATAGGCATACGGTGAAGATAAATGCTTCACAGGTTCATGATCTGGTGATCAAGGACGATTATATTAAAAAGATCAGAGCCTCCTACTATCTTTTGGGAGCGCTTCTCGGTAAATATAATAAGGCGGAGGTGGCTCTTCCGGGCGGCTGTAATATAGGATTGCGTCCTATTGACCAGCATATCAAGGGCTTTCGTGCACTGGGCGCCAGTGTCAGGATCGAGCATGGCCTGATCATATCGGAGGCGGCGAAGCTGAAGGGAAACCATATCTATATGGATGTGGTGACTGTTGGCGCTACCATGAATGTGATGATGGCGGCAGTGATGGCAGAGGGGCAGACTGTGATCGAGAATGCGGCGAAGGAGCCTCATGTCGTTGATCTGGCAAACTTTTTAAACAGCATGGGAGCCAATATCAAGGGTGCGGGTACCGACGTGATCCGTATCAAGGGTGTGTCGAAGTTGCATGGGACGGAGTATGGCATTATTCCGGATCAGATTGAGGCGGGCACGTTTATGTTCGCGGCGGCGGTGACAAAGGGAGACGTGACGGTAAAAAATGTGATCCCGAAGCATCT
>CAZUZZ010000198.1:0-2831 GCA_964625055.1 uncultured Bacteroides sp.
GCATTTTTTACAGCAAGAATGCGGACAGTATCACCTTTGACCAGCACAGGAGGATCATGGAGTCCAAGGCAGATATCGAGCTGTGCAAGGTGGAGGTGGGCAGCAAAAATGCGTTGGATTTTCAGCTTGCCACACAACTTGGCTTCCTGATCGCAAACAAAGCGGCTGCACAGTATTATATTGTCAGCAAGGATAAGGGATTTGAGATCCTGAGCGGTTATTGGAAGAGCAGAGGGGTGTCGGTGACGCTGATCGCGGATATCACGGGACGCAGTCATGACCACGAAACACAGGAGCTTCGTGAGAAGCTTGCGGCGGTCATCAAGGAGGAAGAAGGAGTGACCGTGGAGGATGTCCTGAAGATCATACAGCAGTATAAGACGAAGCAGGGTATTATGAATGCGCTGATGAAAAAATATCCCAGTGGAGATAATAAGAAATCCAGCAGCATTTATAAATCTATCAAGCCGCTTCTTGCGGATAAAAAGGGGAGTTGAGTCTAT
Source organism: uncultured Bacteroides sp. (assembly GCA_964625055.1). GTDB lineage: Bacteria > Bacillota > Clostridia > Lachnospirales > Lachnospiraceae > UBA3282. Next base: position 504 of record CAZUZZ010000198.1, read on the forward strand.
GAACAGAAATAAGTTAAGAAGCAGAATGATCGTGTTGCTTGCGGGAATCCTGACAGTGTGCTGTATGGCCTGCGGCAAGGATACGGCGCCCAAAGGGCCGGAGGGATCTTTACAGGATATTATGACGGCTCTCTATACCAATGCAGATCTGGACGCAGATTTTCGGGAAGGTCTGGATTACTTTGAGATGCTGGAGATAACAGACGATCTGGAAAGCTATATTCTGGGCACCGATGAGATCACCTATACGGAAGGTGTGGTATCCATGCCGAAAATGTCATCTGTCGCTTATCAGTGTGTGCTGCTGCGTGTGGATGAGGCGGATGTGGAGACTGCCAAGGAGGCCCTGAAAAATAGCGCCGACCCGGATAAGTGGGTCTGTGTCAGCGCGGAAACCACGCTCATCGAGAGCCGCGGGGATGTGATCTTTTTTATCATGAGCAGCAAGGACGTGGCCTATGCGTTGAATAGCGCTTTTCAAAGTCTGTAGGTCGGGAAGCGCTTTGTGGGAGATAAAGAACATGAGTGAAGAACAGATGCCGTTTTCCGGGAAAGACCTGCAGAAAATGATCGTTCCGCTATTTTTAGAACAGCTTCTGGTCATGCTGGTGGGGATGGCGGATACGCTTGTGGTAAGCTATGCAGGAGAATCTGCGGTGTCGGGAGTTTCTCTGGTCAATCAGTTTAATACCATCTTTATTTATCTTTTTACGGCACTGGCATCCGGCGGCGCGGTTGTGATCAGTCAGTATGTGGGTAGAAGTGAGAGCGATTCGGCGGGAGAATCTGCCAGTCAGCTTTTGCTTTTTTCCACATTGTTTTCTGTGTTGATTGCCGTTCTGGTGCTTGTCGGAAATCAGAGTATGCTTCGCCTTTTGTTTGGCAGGGTGGAGGATTCGGTCATGCAGGCGTGTATTACATACCTGAGAATTTCCGCTTATTCCTATCCGGCGCTGGCAGTTTATAATGCGGGAGCCGCGGTTTATCGCAGCCTGGGCAAGACCAATGTGACCATGTATCTGTCCGTCGTTTCCAATTTGATCAATGTGGTGGGGAATATCATTGGTGTATTTGTTCTACGTGCAGGCGTGGCGGGCGTGGCCTGGCCTTCTCTGATTGCCCGGCTGTTCTCGGCAGTGGTGATCACCGTGCTCTGTTTTCAGAAGAAAAACGAGGTGGTTTATCGCGTTAAATGGATCTTCCGGTGGGATGGAAAATTGATGCAGCGCATTTTACATATCGCGGTTCCCAATGGTATTGAGAATGGGATCTTTCAGTTGGTGAAGGTGGCGCTCAGCAGCATCGTGGCGCTCTTTGGCACCTATCAGATCGCCGCAAACGGGGTGGCGCAGAGTATCTGGTCCATGGCGGCTTTAGCAGGGGTATCCATGGGGCCTGCCTTTATCACGGTGATCGGACAATGTATGGGAAATCGGGATGTGGAGGCGGCGGAGTATTATTTTAAAAAGCTCACGAAGATAACACTGCTTATTTCGACAGCATGGAATCTGCTGATCTTTCTGCTCACACCGGTCTTTTTGCAGTTCTATGCACTGGAATCACAGACGAAACGGCTGGTGATCTGGCTGGTGCTGATCCACAATGTGTTCAATGCGGCGGCCTTTCCCTTTTCCGGGGCGCTCAGTAACGGCCTGCGGGCGGCGGGGGATGTAAAATTCACCATGTATGTTTCTATTGCCTCCACCATTTTAGGACGGCTGGTTTTATCCTATCTTCTGGGGATCACTCTGGATATGGGTGTGATCGGCATTGCCCTTGCCATGGTCTGTGACTGGATCATCCGTGCGGTGATCTTTTTCCGAAGGGAAAAGTCCGGGAAATGGAAAGCGTTTCAGGTGATTTAGGAAAGAGTGACTAGATATTTTTTATTCCGACCTTGCACTATAATGATGAGTAATGTAAACGGAGGAACGATGTTGACACAGTTTTCGAGAACGGAATTATTGCTTGGAAAAGAGGCGATGGAGAAGCTGTCCGATGCAAGAGTTGCAGTGTTTGGAATCGGAGGGGTGGGTGGATATGTCTGTGAAGCCCTTGTTCGAAGCGGCGTGGGCGCATTTGATCTGATCGACAATGATAAGGTGTGCCTGAGCAATCTGAACCGGCAGATCATAGCCACACGAAATACGATAGGAAAATATAAGACAGAGGTGATGCGGGAGCGGATCCTGGAGATCAATCCGGATGCGGATGTGAGCATACATAACTGTTTTTTTCTGCCCGAGAATGCGGAGGATTTTCCATTTGCGGAGTATAATAATGGGGTAGATGCGGTAGATACGGATACTGCGAAGATTGCAATGGTCA
>CAZUZZ010000198.1:2841-4119 GCA_964625055.1 uncultured Bacteroides sp.
AGCAGTATGGGCGCCGGGAACAAATTAGACGGCAGCCGGTTCCGGGTCGCGGATATTTATCAGACAAAAATGTGTCCTCTGGCAAAGGTCATGCGGAGAGAATTGAAAAAGCGCGGGGTTAAGAAATTAAAGGTGGTGTATTCCGAGGAGGAACCCATAAAGCAGGAGGGTACGGAGCGAGGTGAGGTTCCGGGAAGCGTAGCGTTTGTGCCGTCTGTGGCAGGCCTGATCATTGCCGGGGAAGTGGTAAAGGATTTGTGCGGGATAGAAAGGGAGTGATGGGGATATGGATCAGATCACAAGAGAACAGATGGAGAAATTGGAACATTTAAAGAAATATCTAAAAGAGCTTCACTCTGCAGCGGTGGCTTTTTCCAGTGGCGTAGACTCTACATTCTTGTTAAAAGTAGCTGCGGATACTTTGGGAGATAAAGTCATTGCCGTGACAGCGAGCTCCGGCTCTTTTCCGAAACGGGAATTTGATGAGGCTGCAGCGTTTTGTGAGAAGGAAGGGATCAGGCAGTTTATATGTGAGACAGAGGAATTAAAGATAGAAGGATTTGCACAAAATCCCAAGAATCGCTGTTATCTCTGTAAAAAAGAGATTTTTAAGAAGATCCGGATGATCGCAGAGGAAAACAAAATGGAGCATATTGTCGAGGGATCGAATCTGGATGACAACGGAGATTATCGACCGGGGCTTCTGGCGGTGGCTGAGCTGGGGATCAAGAGTCCTTTACGGGAGTGTGATTTGACGAAAGCGGATATCCGGGCATTGTCAAGATATCTGGGGCTGCCCACCTGGGAGAAACCGTCCTTTGCCTGCCTTGCCACCCGGTTTGTCTATGGGGAAATCATTACGGAAGAAAAACTGAATATGGTAGATCAGGCGGAACAGCTTCTGCTGGATATGGGTTTCCGTCAGGTGCGGGTGCGTATCCATGGTATGATGGCGAGAATTGAAATCGAACCGGAGGAGTTCGGAATGCTTATGACAGAGGAGAACCGGAACAAGATCATAGAGAAGTTTAAGGCATACGGATTTTCTTATATTACGATGGATCTGATGGGGTATCGAACAGGGAGTATGAATGAAACCCTGTGATAGGCATGAAAGCACGATAGGGTGTCTTGTCGTGGTTGGAAAAGTCTGATACAATTGGAGCATCCCCTATATTGAGTGTGAGTGAGAGATTTGTAGACCCCAGCGGTGTATTAGATGAGGCGATCAGAACCGGAAAGACGAAGCATAATCTATCGCCGGAAGAGGATATCAAT
>CAZUZZ010000199.1:0-4109 GCA_964625055.1 uncultured Bacteroides sp.
GAAGAAGAAACGCCATAAGAATCTCCGCCTGCAGACCGGTCACCAGATTGCCGCCCCCCACGATCACGGCAAGAAGGACTGCCGCACAGCAGCAGACAACTGCTCTGTCTTTCTTTTCCGCCCAGATCGTTTCCGATACAAGCGCAAGCAAGAAAAACCAGATCGACTGCATCAGCACATAGTGGGTGGAGCCGTTGTACCAGTAGATTCCCTCAAAGGGCGCCTCTATCACCTGATAGAACACAAACAGCAAAAGGAGCATACAAAGCGCCGTCCCCTCCCTCTCACAGCCAAGCCACCTGGTCAGAATATGCTGCCCCAGCACAAAAGTGGAGACGGCAAACATACCGATCATCAGAACCGGCACCACCCAGGCGATCCCGTAATGAAAGTTCATGGGGCACATCGCCATCAGAAAACAGGACACATAGGTCCCCTGCCACTCCTGATAGAACTCCATGTTCTGCTGCCAGGCAGTCTCCACAGAGGCCGCAAAAGATCCCGTGGTCTGCCAGGTGTCGTGCACCCGTCTGCCGTAATCATAGTCATCGATGCACATCACATTGTATTTTCCCAGCCAGAGAAGAGGAAGCAGGGACAGAACCAAAAGCCCTGCCGCCAGAAGCACCTTTTTCCTGCCGCTATTCCATTTTTCCCTTTTTTCTTCTTCCCTCATTCATCCTGCCTTTTTCCCAAATAGCTTTCTTACACGGCGCATTACGCCCCTGCCGATCTTGCACAGGTAAGCCTTCTTATATATATACTGTGCGTGCAGTTTCATCAGCCGCAGCTTCGCACCCGCAGGCCTTCTGTTCACGGCGGCGTACTTTTTTGACCGCTTCTTGTAGGCCGCCAGCTCCTCCCTACACTCTCGATCAGAAAACACCCTGCCCTGCCGGTCCATATAATGCCATCCCTCGTAGATATTCTGCTCCGACGCCCAGTACCCGTCGGACACATTATGCCTCGCCCAGTATTTCGGCGCCAGAATATACTGCACCGTATCGCTGGTAAAGGCGGGGAAGTAAGCAAAAGAAGAATTTGCCAGCAAAAGATAACGTGCGTTTTTCAAAACCGCATAATCCTTTGCCAGATCAAAATTATAGGCCGGGATGCCCGGCAGAAACTTGTTCGCCTCCCGCACATCGTTGGTGATGATCATAAACCGCATGGCGGGGTTGATCTTTTTCATCTGCCGCATCCCCTGTATCCAGTACTTTTTGCGCAGATACAGCTCCGGCGACCCCATATAGTCGCTGCACCGCAGATGCAGGATACACAGATCATCCTGACAGTAGTCCATGCAGTCGTACTCGGGTTTTACCGCAAGCCATCTCTTTATCTCTTCTTTATGAGAGATAAAATAGTCCTCCGCCTGCAGATTCCCGTACAGGAGCGTATTATCCTCGATCTCAAAAAGCTGTCTGTCCGCATCCGTGACATACACGCCGTGAGTCAGGTCATGCTTGGAATTCCCTGCAAAAAGGCGAGTCTCCTTCTCATAGTAGACCTTTTGATAATCCTCTTTTTTCGAGGGAAGTCCCATATCCAGATCCATAAAATACAGCCCGCAGTCACTGTGCATATTGTTCGCAAAATGTTCCGGATCCAATACGCTGAACTGATAGCCCTTATCCAGTGCGATACATCTGGTCGTCACATAGAAAAACAGCTGATTGCCGAGCCCGAAGCCCTCCTGTGTCTCAATCCCTAGCATTTATCCCTCCACAGAGAAGTGTCTCTGTCCCTGCCGTTACCCTTCCAGATTTGTCGGCATGATCTTCTCATTCTCTACCTTATATATAATGTCGCACTTAGCGATGGTATTCAGACGATGGGCGATGATCACCATGGTCTTTCTGCCGTGGAAGCTGTTGACCGCCTCCATGACCGCCGTCTCCGTGTCCCCGTCCAGAGCGGAGGTAGCCTCGTCAAAGACCAATATCTCCGGATCGTGATAGAGCGCTCTGGCGATCCCCAGCCGCTGTCTCTGTCCGCCGGAAATTCTGACACCTCTGTCACCTATCGTTGTATCCAATCCATCAGGCAGCTCCTCCACAAAACTCTTAAGCTGTGCTTCCTCCAGCACCTCCCAGATCCTTTTTTCATCGATTTTATCCGCATCGATACCAAACGCGATATTATCCCGGATCGACTCGTCGATCAGATAGATAGACTGAGGAATATAACCGATCTTGGCAAGCCATGAAGGATAATTTTCAAAGATATCCCTGCCGTTACAGGTGATCGTACCCTCCTGAGCGTGCAATAACCCCAGCAGAATATCCACAATAGTTGACTTCCCTGCCCCGGAAGGCCCCATGATTCCCACGGACTGTCCCTTTTTGACCTCCATATGAGCATCCGTGAAGATAGGCTTGTCCGTATTCGGGTAAGAAAAGCTGATATGATCTAACACGATCTTATCCGTCAGCGCAAGGGGAGGCTTCTCTTCTCCTTTTTCTCCCGTCAATCCGGTCACACTGCCGTTCACATCCAGTTTCATGCTCTCCGTCAGATTCTCATACAGATAATCCAGACAGGGCTGGGCGTAAGCGATCTCCGACAGATAGGTATTGATGCGGTTGGTCGCAGGCATCACGCGGATCGCTGCCGCCGCAAATGCACCCAGCTGCGGGAGCAGAACCGTAACATCCCCACCCTGCCGCAGGTAGATCATAAGAAAAGCGAGCATTGCCGCGATAAAGACCGTCTCGATCAGAAGCCGGGGCGTGTTGTTCATCACCGCATAGTTTCTCGCCACATTGGCACCGATGGCACCGCTCTCATAATAGTTTCTCACAAAAAACTCTTCCCGGTGCAGCACCTTCACATCCTTCAGCCCGTAGATGGACTGGATCCTCCACTTTGCGATCCGCGACTGAATTGCCTGATTCTTTCGCCCGATGGCATTCAGCCGAGGCTTCAACACCTTAGTGATCATGAGCGTCATGCCTAGAAAAAGTACTGCACAGCCAATGGAGATCAGCGGGCTCACCCACACAACCAATACGATACAGATGGACACCGCCACCACGATCTCCGTCACCATCTGGATCATCACAAGGATCAGCTGAAAGGCATTAGGAATATCGCTGTCCGTCAACCGGAACACCGTGGGGATATCTGCTCCCAGATAATCCTCGTAGGGTCTGTTCAAAAATTCCCGCATAACCCGGCTGATCATTCGGTTGCGGTTTCTGGTGACAAATGTATTTTGTACATAGGTCTGGAACAAAAGATAGGCATTTTTAAAAACAAAGAGAAAAATCATCGCAGTGAGCATACAAAAAATCAGCTCCCTCGAAGAAGTAATATGAAGAAAATCGGCAATACCGCTCACCAGCTCATTCTCCATAACTTTATCCGGCGACATGATCGCCTCTACCACCGGCAGCATCATGGACACGCCCAACGTTTCCAATGTACCGCCAATGAGAATGAGAACGGCAAGCCCCGCCAGCTGCCACAGCTGTTTTCTGTCAAAGAGATATGCGATTTTTTGCAGCAGACCTACCTTCGCCTGCTCTGTTGCCTGATTGTTATCTTTCATAAATGATCGGTTCCTCTTTACTTTTGATTTCACCCGTTATCTTTTCCATGTCCTCACGATAAAAGTCTCTGCAATCTGTCCCGTTGAGCCATGTATCCGGCACCAGCACCGTCTTGTCCGGATCAGGATTGAGATAGGAGGCCCACCAGCTGAAGCTGCTGTTGGCAAGGATATGGTGTTTGCATCTGCTCATCAACAAAAACTCTGCATAGTCTGTGACTCTGTTTTTTCCCGATGACTCTGTGTTCTCCGGCAGCCAAATCCGCGTGAGATCCTCTTCCTCCCACTGCTCCTGCCTTCCCCACTCTCTGTCGTTACAAAAAAGATAGAACCGACACTGTGGATACCGCTCCCGCATCTGACGGATTGCTTCTATATAATATGCATCTGTACAGATCCCGCCGAAGAGCGCCTGATTTTCCGGCGTCAGATAGTCCCCTCTGCGGACGTGCACACTGACGGAGCAGGTACTTTCTATCTCCTCAAGATACTGCCTCGCCGTCCTCTCACCGTCTCGTCCGATACTCTCCCATAGGCCCTCCCGTTTCAGATAAGC
>CAZUZZ010000200.1:0-4106 GCA_964625055.1 uncultured Bacteroides sp.
GGGACACGAAGCTGTCTCTGGAGGATCGGGTTGCATATGCCAAAAGTGTGGATGCCGATTTCCTATTCTGTCTCCACTACAATCTTTCCGCAGATCACAACACTTTGTTTGGGGCAGAATGCTGGGTATCCGCCTTTGATCGATATTATAGTGAGGGCACCTCTTTCGCGTCCATAGAGATGGAGGCTCTTACAGATCTGGGCCTGTATTCCCGGGGAATCAAGACCAGACTCAACAAAGACGGCATTGACTACTACGGCATCATACGGCACGCCAGAGAGCAGGATCTTACCTGTGTCCTCATCGAGCACTGCCATATGGATCACGCCAACGACCGCCCCTTTTGTGAAGGCAGAGAACAATGGGAGGCCTTCGGACGGTTGGATGCAGAATCCGCCGCCAGATATTTCCGCCTGAAATCGGATGCGCTGGGCGTAGATTACAGTGACTACCGGGTGCCGGAGGTGGCTGTGCCCACAGGGGTCATGCGGCCTGACAGCACGGAACCGGATATCTGTATGATCGAAGTGAAAGAACAGGAGATGGAGACCGGTGAGATCACCATAGAACTTTCCGCCGCGGATTATGACAGCGGAATGCTTTATTATGATTACAGTTACGACGGTGGAGAAACCTTTTTCCCCAGACTTGCATGGGGAGACAAATCTATAGATACCATTACCTTCACCATGCAGGTGCCGCCCCATATTATACCGAAGATCGTGGTGCGGGGATATAACGGCTATGATCTCTATACCGAGAGCAATCTGATCTCGCTTCCCTCCATGGATTACAAGACGGAGGAGGAGCTGGCGGAAGAGCTTGCCAGAGAAGAGGAACTGGCTGCGGCAGCCAAGGCGGAGGAGGAAGAAAAAAGAAAAGAGCTGGAAGCTTCTTCTGCCCAGAAAAACTATGTGGAAGTCCGCAGGGAGCCGGAGCAGGAGAAGGAAAAACTACCCTCCATCAGCTATTTTCTGACCGTCAGTCTGGTCTGCGCCCTTCTGGTGATCGGTATGGCGCTCTCCGTGATCCTCATTTTGCGAGGCGGGAAAAAACGTCGCAGAAGACGACGGCGGTAAGCCTATTGCCCGTGCGGACTTTTGACAATTAAAATGGGCGAATCAGAAAATAACACAGTGCCGTGAGCCCTGTCTGCGCCAGCTTATGAAACAGATAAGCGCGGATAGACAGATCGGTATGCCGAATCATGCTGTAGGTCTGTGCAATACAGGAAAAACCGCCAAATGGCAGCAAAACAAGCACTGCATAGGGATACAGATGACCGCATTGGTCAATTCCGCTTGTGATCTCTAAAAGCAGCTGATAGCAAGCTAATAGTCCCGTCGGCAGATGACGAAAGGGCACAAACATAATATTCAGCAGATTAAAAAACACCATATATCCGCCAAGCTTACCGATGCCGATCAGACCGGACTGGATGGCAGTGTCAATGGCAAAGAGCAGACTATTTGCCGGTGCAGTATTTTCTGATATCTCCTGTTTCCCTGTCATCAAAGGAGCGGACCGTGGAAACAGCCGCATGACCAGAATGCCGTACAATAGAGGAATCCCATACATGATACAAAAAGAGAGCAGCGGTTTCTCGATAGAGAGTGTGGGCACAACGTAGCTCAGAAAGTAGATCGGCCCGATGTTATTGCAAAAGGCGAGCAGGAGGTTTCCTTCCTTTTGGGACAGCTTGCCCTGCTCACGCAGCTGCCCGACGATCCTGGCACCCATGGGAAACCCGCATAAAAATCCCATAAACAGGGTGTAGGAACCGTTTGGCGAGATGCGATAGAGGGTATGTAGGAGAGGATGCAGTATCTTCACAAACCTTTCCGTCAGATTCATGGCAATCAGAATCCCGGAAAGGATCATAAAGGGCAAAAGTGTGGGGATCATCTTCTGAAACCAGAGCTGCAGGCCGGTAGCCGCATATTGCAGCGATAAGGCCGGATAGCGCAGAAGCAGTGCGATTAGATAGATTCCGAGAACAGTGTACAGAATCTCCCGAAAATGCTCACACCAGACAGCGATTTTTAAATACCAACGAGACATAAGAACTCCTTGTCAGATATTCCGCTACATATATATTCCGAAAAAGTGTGCTGCCATGACAGGAAACAGAAAGAAAAAGCAGAAAGGTACGTAAGATAAGATGATAAAAGCATTACTCTTTGATATGGACGGTTCGCTGATCGATTCCATGTGGATCTGGAGGGCCATTGACATAGAATATCTGGGACGCTTTCACATACCATTGCCGGAGCAGTTACAGCAGGACATCGAGGGCATGAGCTTTTCGGAGACAGCGGAGTATTTTAAAAAGCGTTTTGATCTCCCTGACAGTGTGGAACAGATCAAGGCGGATTGGACCGACATGGCGCGGGATAAATACGCCCATGAGGTGCCCCTGAAGTCTGGTGCAGCAGCGCTTATACAGTACTGCAGGGCAAGCGGCATCAAGCTGGGGATCGCCACCAGCAATTCCAGAGAACTGGCGGAGACCGTGTTAAAGGCACATGGGATCGATACCTATTTTGACTGCATTTTAACAAGCTGTGAGGTGGCAAAAGGGAAACCCGCACCGGACATCTATCTGGCTGTGGCGAAAGCTTTGCAGATCGATCCTGCGGATTGCATGGTGGTAGAGGATATCGTGCCCGGCATTCAGGCAGGGCTTGCCGCAGGTATGCAGGTGTGCGCCATCTACGATCAGTATTCCCTCTATCAGGATGAGGAGAAACGGCGAATCGCCGACTATTATATCCAGGATTTTACAGAATTTATGAATTTACACTTATTATAAAAAATTGGGCTTTGCGGGGTTGCGAAATTCACTTCGCGAACTCGGAAGGAGACAGCATGGGGTTTTTACCGATAAGCAGAGAGGATATGGAAAAACAGGGCATAGAACAGTTTGATTTTGTCTATGTGATCGGGGATGCCTATGTGGATCATCCCTCCTTCGGCCATGCCATCATCAGCCGGGTACTGGAATCCCATGGATACAGCGTGGGCATCATTTCCCAGCCGGATTGGAAGAACGAGAGCAGTATCACCGTTCTGGGCAAGCCGCGCCTGGGATTCTTAGTCTGCGGCGGCAATATGGATTCTATGGTGAATCACTATTATGTCTCCGGGAAACACCGTCCCACAGATGCTTACACCCCCGGCGGTGTGATGGGTAAACGCCCCGATTACGCCACTGTGGTCTACGGCAATCTGATCCGCCGGATCTATAAGGATGTGCCCATTATCATCGGCGGCATCGAGGCAAGTCTGCGGCGAATGGCGCACTATGATTACTGGTCCGACAGCCTGAAACGCTCCATTTTACTGGACAGTCAGGCCGATCTGATCTCCTACGGCATGGGAGAGCTCTCTATTGTGGAGATCGCAGATGCCCTGGCTGGCGGCATTGCCGTCAAGGATATCACCTTTGTGCCGGGAACGGTCTACAAAACCAGAGATATAGAAGGCATCTATGAGGGTGAGATGCTTCCCGCCTATGATACCATGAAGGAAGCGCCCAAAGAATATGCCAGAAGCTTTCAGATCCAATACCAGAATACGGATCCCTTTACCGGAAAAACCCTGATCGAGCCATATCCGAACGGCGTGTTTGTGGTGCAGAATCCACCCCAGCCGCCACTGTCTACGGCGCAGATGGACGACATCTACGACCTGCCCTATATGCGTACTTATCACCCTTCCTATGAGAAAGAGGGCGGTGTGCCCGCCATTGCAGAGATCAAGTTTTCCCTGATCAGCAACAGAGGGTGCTTCGGCGGCTGTAGTTTCTGTGCATTGACCTTCCACCAGGGACGGACATTACAGGTACGTAGTCACGAATCCTTGCTGCGGGAAGCCGAAATGATCGTACAGGAACCTGATTTTAAGGGCTATATCCACGACGTAGGCGGCCCCACCGCGAACTTCCGCATCCCTTCCTGTGAAAAGCAGCTGACTAAGGGCGTCTGCAAAGACAGACAGTGCCTGTTCCCGAAGCCCTGTCCGAATCTCAAGGCAGATCACAACGATTATCTCAAACTGCTCCGCAGTCTGCGCTCGCTTCCCGGCGTTAAAAAGGTTTTTATCCG
>CAZUZZ010000201.1:0-1198 GCA_964625055.1 uncultured Bacteroides sp.
TGTCCCGATCCTCCTGCGGGATCTTCGTCACATCCAGCTCATAGCCGAAGGTGCCCGCCAGCGCCACATACCCTCTGGTCTCAAAAGGCGTCGTCCTGCCCACCATATGGTTAGGACAGTCAGAGACATGAGCCCCCATTGTGGACAGGGGATAGATCATCGCCGTACCCGCCTGAATCGACAACCGCTCCACCGCATCCGTGTCATCGGAACACCAGATCTGGGGACTGTAATAGAGCATACCCGGATCGAATCTGGCACCGCCGCCGGAACAGTTTTCCAAAAGCAGATTCGGGAACTCTCTGGTCAGTCGATCCTGCATCTCATAGACCGCCAGCACCTGTCTGTGCAGGAGCTCCCCCTGTCTGTCCGCCGGAAGTCCATAGCTTCCCAGATCGCTCAGCTGCCTGTTCATATCCCACTTCACATACTCGATATTGGCGCTGTGCAGCACCGCCGCCACCATATCGTACACATGATCCCGCACCTCTTTGCGCGTCAGATCCAGCACATACTGATTGCGGGACAGGCTTCCCACTCTGCCCGGAATCTGGATTGCCCAATCAGGATGCTGTCTGTACAGATCGGAATCGGGAGAGATCATCTCCGGCTCAAACCAGATACCGAACTTCATCCCCAGCTTGTTGACTTCCTCCACCAGGTGCTTCAATCCGCCCTCAAGCTTTGACTCATTTACCTGCCAGTCTCCCAGACTCGTATTGTCGTCCTCTCTGTGACCGAACCACCCGTCGTCCATCACCAGCATCTCTATCCCGAGGCCGGATGCCTGTCTGGCGATCCCCAGAAGTTTCTCCGTATTAAAGTTAAAATAAGTAGCCTCCCAGTTATTGATGAGAATAGGTCTCTTTTTATCTTTATAAACGCCTCTGATCAAGTGATTCCGATATAGATCGTGGAAGTTCCGGGTCATGCCGCCGATACCCTCTGCCGAATACAGGCAGATGACCTCCGGCGCCTGAAAGCTCTCCCCCGGCATAAGCTTCCAGCAGAAATTATCAGGATGAATCCCCATCATGGCGCGGATGCTGCCAAACTGATTCTCCTCGATCTGCGCCAGAAAGTTTCCGGAATAGACAAAGTTCATGGCATAGATATCACCCGTCTCCTCCGTAGTCGTCGGGCTCTTCCATGCGATAAAGGGGTGTTCCTGATGGCTGGATTCTCCCCGCACAGAGCC
>CAZUZZ010000201.1:1298-4084 GCA_964625055.1 uncultured Bacteroides sp.
ACTCCCGTATGGCCTCCCGTCGTCCGGACCGCCAGCGTTCCCTCCCGATAATCTCCCAGACCATTGCCTGTGTACTCCATCGGGAAAGAATCCAAAAAGGAACACCTGTCCCGGTTATTTTGTGACGGCACAAAAGGAGCTTCCTGCGTGCGCAGCAGATAAGTCAGCTGATCGTCTAAAAGACGTCTGCCATAATATATATGCCCCAGAAAGTTTTCCTCGTCCACAACGCCGATACAATAGCTTGTGTTAGGCGTGTCCAATTTAAAAAGTCTGTTTTTCTCATTGTATGTAATGTTCATCCGTGTCAGTTTTCCTTTCCTGCTTTGTCTTAGTCATTATACCAAGTCGCAATTCTCTTCGCAATTCTTTTGCCAATATTTTAAAGCAGTGGTAATATGTATGATAAAGATAAGAAAGCGGGATATGTTATGAGCAGCTTGATCGTATTGGAACAAATGGTGATCATCTTCCTTCTGATCGGAATCGGTGTGATCCTCTATCGCAAAAAAATGCTGTCGGAGCCGACCTCGAAACAGCTCTCCGGGCTCATTGTCAACGTCACGAACCCGGCGCTTCTGATCTGCTCCGCTTTCGACGACGGCCCCAAGGTATCTATGAGGGAGCTTGGCCGCGCTCTTGTCTGTTATGCTCTTATTTATGCCATCCTGATCGCTGTCGGTTTTCTGATTCCATGGCTTTTACGCATCCCTAAAAAATCCCACTATGCCTATCGGATGCTCTCCGTCTTCGGCAACGTGGGATTTATCGGAATTCCTCTGGCCTCCGCTGTTCTGGGAACCGGTTCCCTGATCTTCGTGGCCATTTATAATCTGCTTTACAATCTCCTGATCTACACCTTCGGTATCACACTCCTGCAAAAAGCGGCTAATCGGGAAATTTCTGATCCTGACACAAAGGTCGTAAAAACTGACAGGCTGCATATGCTCATCAATGCCGGAACCATTTCCGCGGCCCTGACTGTTCTGTTTTATCTGGGCGACTTTCCGGTTCCGGTCATTATTTCCTCTACGCTATCCTACGCAGGACGCGCCACCACACTCCTGTCCATGCTGGTGCTGGGCGTGTCCGTGGCGCAGATATCCCTTCGCAAGATCTTCTCTAACCCGAAGCTTTACGCCTTTACCCTGATCCGGCAGATTCTGGTGCCCATCGGCTGTGTCCTGCTGTTTGGCATATTTATCGAGCATACCCTGATCCTGAACACCCTGCTTCTTATGGTCGCCGTGCCTGCCGGCAATATGCCTCTCATGCTGGCAAAGCAGTTGGATATGGAGACAGACGATATCTCTCAGGGAATCATCCTGACCACGATCTTAAGCCTTGTGACCGTACCTCTGGTATGTGTGTTTCTGCGATAGCCGCTACACGATCTGTACCTTAATCATATTGGTGGTGCCGGAGATTCCGATCGGCACGCCGGAGGTAATGACTGTCAGATCTCCCTTTGCGAGGAGTCCTTTCTTTTCAACCGCCGCAATAGCTTTGTCAAACAGCACATAAGCATCCTTCTCTTCCTTGAGCAGAACAGGCGTCACGCCCCAGGACAAAGAGAGTTGTCTGCAAACCTTTTCCGTAGTGGTGCAGCTGATGATATCGCTCTCAGGACGATAACGTGATATCATTCTAGCGGATCGACCGGACTTAGTGACCGTCACAATAGCCGTGGCATTTAGGTCAAGCGCCGTAGTACAGGTAGCATGGCAGATCGCATCCGTCACATCGGGATTCGCGTCCCTTTCCAGCTGGAAAAACCGCTTGCGGTAATCCACATCCTGCTCCGTGCGCTCCGCGATTTTGACCATGGTTTTCACCGCCTCCACCGGATAAGCGCCTGCCGCCGTCTCACCTGAGAGCATGATCGCGCTGGTGCCGTCATAGACCGCGTTGGCAATATCGGTGGTCTCCGCTCTGGTAGGTCTGGGGTTTTTGATCATGGACTCTAACATCTGAGTCGCCGTGATAACCTGCTTACCTGCACGGTATACCTTCTTGATGATCTCCTTCTGGATCACAGGCACATCCTCATAAGGAATTTCCACACCCATATCTCCTCTGGCTACCATAACACCGTCAGACACCTCAATGATATCGTCAATATTTGCCACGCCCTGGGCGTTCTCAATCTTTGCTATGATCTTGATATCCTCGCCGCCGTTTTTCTCCAGGAGCTTTCTGAGCTGTAAGATATCTTCTTTTTTCTGTACAAAAGAAGCTGCAATGAAATCCACGTCCTGTTCGATGCCAAAGAGAATATCTTCCCGATCTTTGTCACTGATATAAGGCATGGACAGATCCACATCGGGCACATTGACGCCCTTGTGATTGGAGACCGTACCGCCGTTTATGACGCGGCAGACGATGTCATTCTTATCTACCTTTTCCACCCGCATCTCGATCAGGCCGTCATCGATCAGCACACGCATACCCACTTCCAGATCCTCATAAAGCCGGTTATAGGTCACGCTTACCTTCTCTTTCGTGCCCTCCACCTCATCAGCTGTCAGTGTGAAAAGCTGTCCTTCCTCCAGGACTACTTTACCCTCCTTGAAGTTCTTCACGCGAACCTCCGGGCCCTTCGTATCAAGCAAAATTGCCACAGGTCTGCCCACTTCCTTGCGAAGCTTCTTTACCGTGTCCATTCTCTTTTTATGCTCTTCATAAGTGCCGTGAGAAAAGTTGCATCTGGCAACGTTCATCCCCTCCACCATGATCTGTCTGAGTACTTCCTCGTTGTCCGTAGATGGCCCCAGAGTACATACGAT
>CAZUZZ010000202.1:0-4055 GCA_964625055.1 uncultured Bacteroides sp.
CAGGGCTGAGCACGATGATTCCGCACAGGGAAAGTATAAAATCAAGGCATCTTTTCATGTATCTTTTATACATAAGTAGTTCCCCTTTATCTTATCTCTTTATACAGTGCATAATAATCCGTCTCCATATTATCGGCATACTTTTCATAAAACTTTTTTGCATCGTCCAGCGCCTTATTATAAATCCTGTCTCCCAGCATTTCCTGAAAAAAGTCGAATATTTTTCCCGTGCCGATAATTCCCAGTTCCAGATCATACTCTTCCCCGAAAAACTGGGCTATTTCATCACACATCTGCGCCTTTTCTTTTTCCTCAAATGCGTACATCTCTACCTCGATTCCCTTATGGAACAACTCTGTCCAACTCGCTTTTCCCGTTCTGGTACGCTGAATTTACCTCCTGATACAGACAACTGTAAAACTCAGCCGCAATTCGCCGTCTTTCCTCCGCAATCTCTTTCGCCTTTTCTGTATAAAATTTTGAATATATATTTTCTAATTTGAACTTATATTCCTGAAAAAACGACGGAGCAGTATCGTTTTCACCAGTGGAAACGACTCCGTTCGGCAACACAGAATACAGCGGTTCCGAAACAATACCTTTGTAAAGCAGCGTCCTTGCGATTCCTATTGCTCCGGCTGCATCTAATTTGTCTGCGTCAAATAAAATTTTCGCCTCCAGACTTTGCGCCGGATTATCTTTTCTATAGCTATGCGCCTGAATGCACTGCCTCACCTGTTCTGCATAGCATCCCTCAAATCCCTGATCCAAAAGAAATCGGTATGCCTTGTCGGCCCCTGCCACCGCATGGCATACTGCAGGGTTTTCAAACTGCTCCTTACGCCCAATGTCATGCAGCAGACATGACGCAATCAGAACGTCATAATTCACATCGCTTTCATCCTTCGCAATTTCTAACGCATTGTACAGCACACGGTAAATGTGCTCTTTATCATGAGCACTGTCATCCATACAGTCAAGCATATAGTTTTCCAGCAAACAATAAGTTTCTTTATTCATCCATTATCCTTTCGAAAAATCTAAAACAGTTCCTTTACCGTCCGGATGATCTCCTCCATATCCGCCTGCGTATTTTTGATATCACTGGGCAGACACAGCCCTCTCGCGAAGATATCCTCACCCACGCTCCTGCCGTCCGTGTAATGGGGCCAGAAATCGTACTCGGCAAAAACCGGCTGCATATGCATCGGTTTCCAGATGGGCCTGGTCTCCGCATTGCACTTTTCGTCCAGCGCATCCATCACCTGATCCGGAGTTACCCTGCATCCCTCAGAAATAGTCATGCAGGAGAGCCAGTTGTTGGCATCTCCCTCCGGATTCATGGGATTCATCTGAATCTCAGGAATATCCGCAAAAGCCTGCCGATACTGCTCATAGATTGCCTTTTTTCTTGCCTTATGCTCTTCCAGATGCCGAAGCTGCCCTCTGCCGATACCTGCCGTGACATTGCTCATACGGTAGTTATACCCGATCTGGGAATGCTGATAATGTCTGGCCTGATCTCTGGCCTGAGTCGCCAGAAATGTGGCCCGCTTCGTCGCCTCCTCATCCGCCGACACAAACATACCGCCACCCGAGGTGGTAATGATCTTATTGCCGTTAAAGGAATAGATTCCGTATTTACCGAAGGTTCCCGTATGCTTTCCCTGATAGGTGCTGCTCAGAGATTCTGCTGCATCCTCGATCACCGGCGTACCGTGAGCATCACAGAGTTCCATGATCTCCCTAAGCTTTGCAGGTGTGCCGTAGAGATGTACGCAAATCAACGCCTTCGGATTCGGATACGCCTCATAGGCTCTGCGCAGCGCTGCGGGAGACATATTCCAGGTATCCGGTTCCGCATCAATAAACACCGGTGTGGCATTTTCGTATAGGATCGGATTACAGGATGCGGAAAAAGTCAGATCCGACACAAACACCACATCTCCCTGTTTTACGCCCAGAAGCTTTAATGCCAGATGGATCGCCGCCGTACCGGAATCCAACGCCGCCGCATGGCCACAGCCTGTATATTCTGCTATCTCTTTCTCAAAAGCGTTCACGTTCGGGCCAAGAGGCGCCACCCAGTTCGTGTCAAAGGCCTCCTGTACAAACGCCTGCTCCTCCCCGTGCATCGTGGGGGAAGACATATAAATCCGTTTTTTGTCCATGATATTAACCCTCCTGATAGTGATAGGTCGGCACGATCTTTTGAATCAGCGGCCTGATATCTGAATTTTCGATCTGACACTCGTCCTTCAGTTCCTTGAGCTGTCCAAAAAACTCGTGCTCATCCAGCTCGATCGGTCTCCCGATATGAATCATCTTATTCGCGGTATCCCGCATACCCTCCTCGTCCATCAGAAGCTCCTCATAGAGCTTTTCTCCCGGACGCAGGCCCGTGAATTCTATTTTGATATCCTCGCCCACGCGGTATCCCGACAACTTGATCAGATTTTCCGCCAGAGATAGGATCTTCACCGGTTCTCCCATATCCAGGACGAAGATCTCACCGCCCTTCGCGTAAGCGCCGGCCTGCAGTACCAGAGATACCGCCTCCGGTATGGTCATAAAATAACGGATGATATCCGGATGGGTGACCGTAACCGGTCCGCCCGCCGCGATCTGTCTGCGAAAGAGCGGGATCACACTGCCGTTGCTGCCCAGCACGTTGCCGAAGCGCACCGCCACAAATTCCGTCTCATAGTGCTTGTCAAAGGTCTGAATGATCATCTCGCAGATCCGTTTGCTGGCTCCCATGATGTTCGTGGGATTCACCGCTTTGTCGGTGGATATCATGACAAACCGCTTCACACCGCACATTGCTGCAGCCTGAGCTGTTTTAAAGGTGCCGAACACATTATTTTTGATTGCCTCTGTAGGGCTGTCCTCCATTAACGGCACGTGCTTGTGAGCCGCCGCATGATAAACGATATTCGGCTTATACTTATTAAAAATATAGTTCATTCTGTTGGTATTGCGCACAGAGGCGATCAGCACCACCAAATCCAACTCCGGATACTTTTGCAGTAGCTCCTGCTGCACATCGTAGACAGAATTTTCGTAAATATCCACGATCACCAACTGCTTCGGTTTATGGGTCGCAATCTGCCTGCACAGCTCACTGCCGATGGAACCACCGCCGCCGGTGACCAACACCACCTTGTTCTGCACATATCCCAGAATCGAATCCAAATCCACGCTGATAGGGTCTCTGCCCAGCAGATCCTCCACCTCCACGTCACGCAGCTTGCTGACATTCACCTCACCGTTTACCAGCTGGTACATACCCGGCAGGGAACGTAGTTTGCAGTTCGTGTCCTTACAGATCTCCAAAATCTCACGGATATGGGCTCTGCTGGCGGAAGGAAGCGCCACAATGATCTCGTCCACCTCATAGAGATCCGCGCATTCCACGATCTTGTCCCGACCGCCAACCACTTTAATACCCTGAATATATCTGCCCCATTTTCCCTTGTCATCATCGATGATGCACTTGATGACCATGGTAGAGAAATTACTGTTCACGATTTCCTTGATGATCACATTGCCGGCCTCTCCTGCGCCGATCACCATAACGGAAATTCGATTGTTCTTATTCTGCTTCTTATGCTTCAGGCTGCGGAAAAAGCGATAAGAAAAACGGCTGGCAAAAATGCAGGTAAGCAAGGAAAACAGGTAAAGCAGATAATAACTCCTCGGTACCGCCTGATAAGAGCCCGTTCTGAAAAACTGCAGGCCGATACCATCCACCAGCGCCGAAATCGCACAGGCCATCGCGATATTCTGCAGCTCCGTCTCTCCCGCGAACGCCCACAAACTGCTGTAAAGATGAAAAAAGTAAAAAATCACCATAGTCAGCACAATGTTGACGGGCAGTGTGTGGTCGATCGACTGTCTGAAATACTTCGGAACAGAATCCATACGAAAATCATACCGCAGCAGGATCGCCATATAACTGGCCAGAATAATGCTGATGATATCGTATACAATCAGAAAAGTCCGTCTGTAAAACAGTTTTGCATTAAAAGGTTTTCTTGTCTTTTCCATATCAG
>CAZUZZ010000203.1:0-4003 GCA_964625055.1 uncultured Bacteroides sp.
GATAGTCTGTCTCCTCCGAGATATCCACTACATATCCCACTTTCTCCTGATTACCTCTGCCAAAGGGCACATGCACCCGCACCCCCGGCTGCACCGCCTCCGTCAGTTCTTCCGGGATCCGGTACTGAAAGATCCGGTCCACCTTCTCGTGGGCAATATCGATGATGACATCCGCATATCGCTCCGTCATGATTGTTCCTCTAAAATCTCTTGTATCAACACCCTCTCATCCATGGGATATTTCACACCGTTGATCTCCTGATAATCCTCATGCCCTTTTCCCGCCAGCACGATAATATCTCCCGGTTCCCCGTGAGCAATGGCATAGGCTATGGCCTCTTTCCGGTCGCAGATCTCCACATATTTCCCCTCTGTCTTACCGATGCCGATCTTAATATCCTCAATGATTGCCTGCGGCTCCTCCGTGCGCGGATTATCGGAAGTGATAATGGTCAGATCCGCCATCCTGCCGCTGACTTCTCCCATCTCGTAGCGTCTGGATTTCGCACGGTTGCCGCCGCAGCCAAAGAGACAGACCAGCCTGTGGGGCTTGTAAGCCCGAAGCGTCTCTAACAGACTCTTTAACGCCATAGCGTTATGGGCATAATCGATCATTAAGGTAAAGTCGTCGGACACCTTCACCATCTCGGTCCTACCCTTCACCTTCGCCGCCGCAAGAGCTCTTTTTATATTCTCCTCCTGTACGCCAAAGTGCCTGCAGATGGCTATGGCTGTCAGGGCGTTGTAGACGCTGAACTTTCCGGGTGATGCTGTCTTGACAGGAAGCTCCATAAGCCCCCTCGCCGTAAAGGCCATGCCAAGTGTGCCCCCCTCATTCAAAAAAGTGATATCCTCCGCACGAAGATCCGCCGGCGTATCGATTCCATAAGTCTCCAACTGGCAGGTGCAGTCCTTCGTGACTTCCTCCCAATGCGCATCGTCCCGATTCACGATCCCTACCCTGCACTGCTTGAACAGCAGACTCTTACAGTGCAGATAGTCGTCGAAATCTTTGTGCTCGTTCTCCCCGATGTGATCCGGCTCCAGATTGGTAAAAATTCCAAAATCAAAGACAAATCCCTGGGTCCTGTGAAGCATCAGCCCCTGGGAGGAAACCTCCATCACCACCGTATCACATCCGGCGTCCGCCATCTGCCTAAAATATTTCTGCACCAGATAGGATTGCGGCGTGGTATTCTGCGCCGGAATATGCTCCTCTCCGATGATCGTCTCTATCGTACCGATCAGCCCCACCTTTCTTCCCGCCTGCTCCAAGATCGATTTGACCAGATAAGTGGTCGTAGTCTTTCCCTTCGTGCCCGTGATGCCGATGATCTTCATCTGCTCCGCAGGATAGCCGAAATAGGCGGCAGAGACAAAGGCCATGGCGTAATGGGTATCCTCCACACGGACCACCGTCACATCGGCTCCTGCCGGGAGCTCCACCTCCCGCTCCACCAAAAGGGCCGCCGCACCGGCCGCCACCGCGTCTTTCGCATAGATATGTCCGTCCGCTTTCGCGCCCGGAATACAGACAAACATACAGCCTGCCGTTACCTTTCGGGAATCATAGACGATATCCGTCACTTCCCGCGCAAGCGTACCGCAGACACATTCATAGGATATTTTTTCCAATATTTTCTCTAAAACAGCCATTTTCTCTCCTCAAACCATTCATTTCTTACAATCATTACGATAGCACGAAAAAGCAATTTTGGCAATTTTTGCTCTTTTGTTTTTCTTAATGTGTTTTTTATTTTTACTTCACAATCTAAACACAGTTTGGACACAATTACACTTTATGATAAACCTAAGATAGTTGATGAATTCACTATCTCCCCCTCATAAGAAAACTGCGAAAATGCCCGGGCTGACCGGGCTTTTTCGTATGTTTTCTTCACTAAACTCGCAAATTCGCGCTTTAGGCGCTGAAATCCTGCATGACCATCTGCAATTCTTCCCTGCCCCTGAACACATTGATATCGGGATAGTAGATCACACTGACCACGATGACATCACTGCCCTCACCGTAGAGCCTGCTCACTTCTTCCGGTCCGAAATGAGTCTCCAAAAAGGTATGCCACCTCTCCAGATCGCCAAAATACATCATGTCATATCCGGCGCCTGTCTCATCTGTCACCCGGTACTTCCCCACATTTTTATTCTTTCCCAGTATCCTGCCCCTGCATACTCTGACCGATTTCTGTGCGAAAACGGGCTTGGGATTCCCGTTGCCGAAGGGCTCCAAAAGCGCAAGCTGTCTGACCAGCTCCGTCGTCACATAGGACATGGGCATGGGCACATCAATGTGGATCGTCGCCACCAGATCTTCCTCAATCAGCCCGCTGTGTTCGTTCAGATAGCTGCGAAAAGCCTCCACATTCTCCTCCGGCATGGATACGCCCGCCGCCATCTTATGCCCTCCATACTTCGTGTACAGCTCTTTGCATTCGCTCATCTTATCATACATATGATAGGCTTCGATGGACCGCCCCGACCCTTTCACACCCTCCTCCGCTCTGGTCAGAACAAAAACGGGTCTGTCATACCGCTCTCTGATCCGCCCGGCAATGATGCCCGCAAGGCTCTCGTGGCAGTCCGGCAGATAGATCACCAACACCTTATCCTCCCGAAGAGCCGTGCTCTCCACCATTTCTACCGCCTGCGCCACGCCCCGGAGCGTCATTTCCTTCCGGCTGTCATTTAGCGCTTTAAGCTCCCCTGCGATGGTGAGCGCCTCCGCCTTATCCTTCGTCCGAAACATGGAAAGCGCCCTAGCCGCCGTGTCCAGTCTGCCCGTGGCGTTCAGGCAGGGACCCAGGATAAAGCCGATGTGATACCCTGTCAGCTTTTTATCGGTCAGCTCGTTCACCGCCACCAAAGCCTGCAATCCCGGATTTCTCGTCTTAGCGATCTGTTCCAGTCCATACTTGACGATGATGCGGTTCTCATCGGTAAGCTCCATCACATCTCCCACCGTGGCAAATCCGGCAAAAGCCAGAAGCTCCTGTAAAAGTGCGGCTGTATCTCTATCCTTCTCCCCGCTCTCTGTCTCTGCGCTCCACTTTCGCAGATAGATCTCCATAAGTTTATATGCCACTACCGCGCCGCAGATACCTTTATAGGGATAGGGACAGCCAGCCTGTTTCGGATCCACCACCGCATCTGCATCCGGCAGAGTTTCCACCCGGCTGCCATCTTCCTGCACCTCGTAGGGCACCTCATGGTGGTCTGTCACGATCACCGTCATGCCAAACGCCTTCGCACAGGCCGTCTGAGAAAGCGCCGCGATCCCGTTATCACAGGTCAATATCGTATCAATGCCCGCCTCATGGGCCTCCTCGATCAGTCTCTCATTCAAGCCGTAGCCATCCTGGATCCGGTGGGGGATCACCACGTCCACTGCCGCACCGCAGTGCTCCAGACAAGCCGTCAGGATATAGGAGGCGCATACCCCGTCGATATCATAATCACCGATCACACGGATCCGCTTCTGTTCTCTCGTCTTTTCACAGAGGATATCCGCCGCCTTCTCCGCATCCTTCAGCAGAGTCGGATCGTGCAGATCCGACGGCGTGCCGTGGAGAAACTTCTCTATCGCTTCCTCCCCCACCACGTCCCGGTTGCGTATGATCCTGGCAATCACCGGGTCGATGTGAAACCTTTCCGCTATCTGATTAAAATCCGCCTTTTTCGCGGCCACCATCCATTTCCCCATACTGCCGCACCTTTCTATATAATAAAGTACCCTCCGAAAAGTCACATCCATTGTAACATTTCCGGAGGGTGTTTTACAGGACTTTATATAGTCACCGCTATTATTTTGCCTTTTTCACCATCTTTGTGCGCAGCACATACCAGAGTGCACCTGTCAGGCAGATGGAAGAATAGGTCCCACAGATGATACCCGCCATCAGGGGCAGCGCAAACTCTCTGATCGAGGAAACACCGAACACCTCCAGAGACGCCACCATAAAGAAAGTGGTCAGGGAAGTGAAGATAC
>CAZUZZ010000204.1:0-3986 GCA_964625055.1 uncultured Bacteroides sp.
GGAGATACCCTGCAGCATAGGACCGTAGGCCTCCGCCTTGCCGAGTCTCTGCACCAGCTTATAACCGATATTACCACAGTCCAGATTGGGGAAGATCAGTACGTTTGCCTTACCTGCCACCTCGCTGCCGGGCGCCTTGGACTTCGCCACCTGAGGCACCAGGGCTGCGTCCGACTGCAATTCCCCGTCGATGGTAAGATGAGGATACTGTTCATGGGCGATCCGTGTCGCCTCCACCATCTTGTCCACCAAAGGATGTTTTGCGCTTCCTTTCGTGGAGTGAGACAGCATGGCGATAATAGGCTTCGCTCCCACCAGACTCTTAAAGCTCTTAGCGGAAGTATCCGCAATAGCCGCCAGCTCCTCCGCTGTGGGATCCTGATTCAGGCCGCAGTCTGCAAAGAGAAAAGTACCGTTCTCCCCAAACTCGCAATCCGGCACATCCAGAATAAAGAAACCGGATACCAGCTTCACACCGGGCGCGGTCTTTAAGATCTGCAGCGCAGGACGCAGCGTGTCCGCCGTGGCATGACAGGCGCCTGCCACCATGCCGTCCGCATCGTTAGCCTTTACCATCACCACGCCGAAGGTCAAATAATCTTTTAGCAGCGCTTCTCGGGCTTTCTCCGGTGTCATCCCCTTATTTTTTCTGAGTTCATACAAAAGCTCCACATACTCGTCCAGCTTCTCCGTTCTTTCCGGATCGATGATCTTCACCCCTTCTAACTCAACCTCCAGCCAGCCGGCACCATCCATAATCTTCTCCTCATTACCCACCATGATAATGTCGGCAATTCCCTCCTTCAGGATGTTGGATGCCGCGATCAGCGTCCTCTTGTCGTTCGTCTCCGGTAATACAATCGTCTTTTTATCGCTCCGTGCCTTCTCCTTCATCAGATCAATATAAGACATAGCCATACCCTCCTTCATTACTTCTTTTTATAATCTATAGGGCAGAGCCCCGAAAAACCTATGGCTTTCCGGGGTCGCTTCGCTTGACTCTGCCCTTTTCGTATATTATATCACAATCGCAAAGAAATGGAAAAAAGAATTGATATGTGGTAAACTGATTGCAACAGGATATCTTGTCTCTCGGAAAGGGGTAAAACATGAAAACGGTGGGTATCATTGCGGAGTATAATCCGTTTCACAACGGCCATGCCTATCAGATACAAAAAGCGAAAGAGCTCGCGAACGCGGACTACTGTGTAGTCGTCATGAGCGGCGATTTTGTCCAGCGCGGTGCTCCCGCCCTGATGAACAAGCATCTGCGCGCTGAGGCGGCATTGGCAAACGGAGCGGATCTGGTTCTGGAGCTGCCGGTCTACTATGCCCTGAGCAGTGCGGAATTTTTTGCAAGCGGTGCCGTAGCTCTCCTTGACAAGCTGGGCGTTATCGATTCTCTCTGCTTTGGCAGTGAGTGCGGCGATATCGATCTGCTCATGGAGTTTGCCGGGAATCTGCTCCACGAGGACAGTGTCTTTAAGAGCACACTGGACAGCGAACTTCGACTGGGACATTCCTACCCTCAGGCAAGAAATGCCGCCCTGGTAGCCTCTGCGCCTCACCTGACGGCGCACATCAATGTACTGTCCACCCCTAACAACATCCTTGGCATCGAATACTGCAAAGCGATCCTGTCCACGAACAGCAGAATCACGCCATATACCCTGAAACGAACCGGCGCCTCCTATCACGATACCAGTCTGGCGTCCGGTTTCTGCTCCGCTCTGGCTCTCCGGGAATCTTTCATGCATAACGGTACGCCGGAGAATCTTGCCGAACAGGTACCGGAGTTTGTCTTACAGCAGATGCAGAATGCCTACCGGAAGACCTACCCTATCTTTGCGGACGATTTTTCTCTTCTGATGCAATACCGGCTTCTCTCCGAAGAAACTCCTGACTTCACACACTATCCGGATATTGACAGGGAGCTCTCCGACCGCATCGTGAAATTTTTACCGCAATACCGGGATTTCCGATCCTTCTGTGATCTGTTGAAATCCAAAAACCGGACCTACGCGCGCATCTCCCGTTGTCTGCTACATATCCTGCTGGGCCTCAGACAAGATGATTTTTCCCCTTACCGGGAAAGCGGTTCCGTCTTCTACGCCCGTATGCTTGGTTTTCGCGAATCGGCGTCGCCGCTTTTTTCCGACATCAAGGCCCACTCGCAGATCCCGCTGCTATCCAAGCTTGCTGATGCAGAAAAACAGCTTGCACCGACGGCTCTTTCCATGTTGGAAAAAGACATCAGCGCAAGCCATATCTATCAGAGCGTTGCCCGCTATAAATTTCCCGGAGGAGATCCCTCCCCGGAGATCAATGAGTACAAAAAAACCATCGTCAAAATGTAACTGCACGCCTAAGCAGGACTCAGCACCTCGTTGATCCTGCTTGTGATCCGGTCTTTCACCAGCTCTGCGATCTCCACTGTAGTCATGCCCTGATATTCCTCGTAGGGAATCGCCTTCAAAAAGTGAACCTGTGTCTCCACCTTTCTGAGCGTCCACTCCTCAAAGACCTTATACGAATCGATCAGCGCCACAGGCACAATGGGCACTCTGGCTTTCATGGCGCTCTTAAAACAGCCCGGCTTAAATTCTCCCACGGTATTGTGATTATGAAAATAGCCGCCCTCCGGAAAGATAATGAACCGCCGGCCTTTTTTCGTATCTTCAGCCAACTCCTTGATGATCCCTATAGACTGTCTGGTATCATCCTTTTTCAGACGCTTTCCCTGTACCAGATCGATAAACTGCTTGACTAAGATTCCGTGGGATTTGGCGTCATCGATGACCACCGAGCAGGGTTTGTCATGGGAGATCATGATGCCCAGCGCATCATATTTCCCCTGATGATTGGGGCACATGATATAACCGCCCTCCAGGGGAAGATTCTCCGCGCCGTAGTTTTTGGTCGTGATATGTCCCGCCCGCATCATACGCCGGATCGCCAGTCTGGCATAATCATAGCAGCGCTCCTCACCATAACGGTCCGCGTGCCTTGCTATATATTCCATTTTCGGTATCATGTAGATTCTTGGCAGATTCCACAGGATCACTTTCACAAAACGTAACATACTTCTCTCCATCCATTTCCGTTACTTCTTACATCAGAGGCGACAACAGCTTTAGCAGAGGACCTACGATGTTAGTTTTTACAAACTCCTCCTTACACCACGCCAGCGTGATCTCCTCCGAAACTGTAAAGGTCTCCTCCATATCCTTTTTCAGCTCCTCCACTGCCTTTGCCCGATACAGGAACACTCCGCATTCAAAATGATGATAAAAGCTCCTGTAGTCAAAATTGATCGTGCCGACGACCGCTGTCTCATCGTCTGCCAGCACACATTTCGCATGGAGAAATCCGGGTGTGTACTGGTAAATCCTTACTCCGGCTTCGATCAGGTTCTGATAGTTCGATTGGGTCAGCCAGTAAACAAATTTCTTATCCGGCACGCCGGGCGTCACGATCCTCACATCCACGCCCCGCTTCGCCGCCAGTTTTAACGCTGTGACCATCTCATTGTCCGTGACCAGATAGGGCGTGTAAATATAGACATACTGTTTCGCGTAGCCGATCATATTCAGATAAACATTCTCCCCCAGGATCTCATCGTCAAAGGGCGTGTCCCTGTAAGGCTGCACATAGCCCATGCCCGGCGTCTTTTCCGGGAAAGCATGATAATATCTGGTATAATCCTCCTCCGTATAGCGGGACATATTCCACATCTGTAAAAACATCACCGTGAAATTCCAGACCGCCTTTCCCTCGATCCGTATCCCCGCATCCTTCCAGCGTTCCCCGTAGGGGTGCTTGTAATTGATATATTCGTCGGCCATATTGATGCCGCCGGTGTAAGCGGCTTTGCCGTCGATGACCACGATCTTCCGGTGGTCTCTGTTATTTAACACCAGAGACATAAAGGGTACCAGCCGGTTAAAGGCCACGCACTTGATCCCTCTTTTTTCAAGGCTCCTGTC
>CAZUZZ010000205.1:0-3969 GCA_964625055.1 uncultured Bacteroides sp.
GGAGGAAAACAACGAGGAGATCACGAATGTGGCGGAGGAGACGAACCTTTTGGCGCTGAATGCCAGCATTGAGGCGGCCAGAGCCGGGGAGTCCGGAAGAGGTTTTGCCATTATCGCTGAGAATATCAAGAAGCTGGCAGATTCCTCTAAGGATACAGCCAGTGACAGCGATGCGAACAAAGAGCAGATCCAGGTAGCGATCGAGGAGCTGCTGGGAGATGCGAGAGAGCTGATCAACGTTATTGACAGCGTCAATGTGCGGGTGACGAATCTGGCGTCCTCTACTCAGGAGATTGCCGCTTCGGCGGATATGGTAACTTCGATATCTGCGGAGCTGAAGACGAAGCTGAAACGGTTAAGCACCTGATGAATAGTGTGATGTGATAAGAAAGATATATTACAAAGACCGGGAGATTATCCCGGTCTTTTGCTTTGCGGATGTGCGGGCGCCGGATTTAGTATCCAAGTTCTTCCCCCACCAGATATACCTTGATACGGCCGGTGTGCATACTGCGTCTTGTCACGACGATCTGGTTGCAGAAGCATTCCGGGGAGAGACAATCGTGGCAGACGCCGGTCTCGGCACAGGGGAGTTTGCGGTCCAGACGGATCGCGTTGGCGGGAGAAGCCATATTGCGGACTCTGGCTATGCCGCTCTCTACATCGGTGGCGACCTTATTCATACCGGCAACGATGATAACATGGGAAGGACCCTGGATCAGGCAGGCAACGCGGTTACCGTTGCCGTCGATATTGATGAGTTCTCCGCCTGTTGTGATAGCGTTCGTGCTCATAAGATAGTAATCGGCAAGAACTGTTCTTGCGTAGATCTGTCTGGATTCCTCGGGCGT
The DNA here is from genome assembly GCA_964625055.1 of uncultured Bacteroides sp. Taxonomy (GTDB): domain Bacteria; phylum Bacillota; class Clostridia; order Lachnospirales; family Lachnospiraceae; genus UBA3282. The sequence goes on from CAZUZZ010000205.1 coordinate 852, forward strand.
TTTTGCGCTGCTGCGGTCCAGAAGCTCATAGGAACCGCCGTGGATCGCATCCAGCAGGCCGCATTCCTTCAAGCTCTCGCTGCCGCCCCAGCCGATGATGGAGCCAGAGGGGATTTCAGACAGGATCGCCTCAGTGCAGGCGGCGGCTGTGTCGAAGTAATAGCCTTCCATATTTCTCTTTTCCAGATTTTTGATGATCGTATCTGCCTGTCTGGACAGGGCAGTCATTTTGTGTGACATTTGCAATTCCTCCCTTGATTCCGTAGGTTGTGATGTCAGTGCTCTCCGTTTTCCGTAGAGACGATTCAAACTTTTAAATTGTACTATACTCTCAAATGACAATATATGCAAGCGTTGCCCTTTTTTAGAGCGTAAATTAACTGTTAATTACCGGAAAGTGTGTGTAAATTTTAGAAAATACCGTACGATATCAAATAAAATGAAAATTTTTAAAATTTTTTCAAAAAATGTGTTGACAAATCAAAACCAGATGATATAATGAATACATAAAGAAACACTTCACATAGATAATCTAAAAGAAAGAGAGGTACGGTCCACCAAAAACGTAATCTGAAGAATCAGAGAACTACAAGTGAATAGGGAAATCACTGAAAACAAAAAACGAGCGAAGTCGAGTACATGGTTAAGGATGGCGAATCAGAGAAGAGAGTTCCGACAGAACCGATAAGGTAGAGAAAGGAACCGGACGCCACAGTATCGAGGATACGAGTGAAGAGATGGAAAGAGGACGTGAGGGAAAACGGAGGTAAAGGCCATTGGACAGTGAGTTTTAGAGGCGGGTATTGATTCCTTAGAGAATGAATACCCGTTTCGCATTGTTAAAAAATGAAAATGGGGTGGCTTTTCCACAAAAAATAGGTTATAGTATACTTGTGCCATACTATATCTTGTGGTATGGAGCATAATAACGGCGTAGATCAGATTTCGGAAAGGATATGGATATTGTCTATGGGAAAGCAGCACAAAGGTGGAAAAGGATACTCTGACGAGGAACTGGAAGAGGAGATGACAGGGGTTGCCGAAGAGACAGAAGAGGCAGATGAGGAAATAGAAATAGAAGTGGACGACGAAGAAGTGGAAGTCGATGAGGAAGATGATGAAGAAGATGATGATGAAGATGACGACGAGGAAGATGAAGATGATGATATAGATGACGACGAGGAAGATGACGAGGAAGATGAAGAGGAGGATCGCCGTGCTTACAGGCGCAGACGCAGGATCCGTAATCAGATCATAGTCTATCTTGTGATCATCATATTGGCGGCAGGTGTTGTGACGGGTGGTCTTGCGGTCGGTCAGAGGGTAGCTTCTGCGGTCGGTAAGAAGAGGCAGGAAGAAAAGCTTGCGCAGGAACAGGCGGAAGCGGAAAATTCGGAGGAAGAGGAAGTGATCATTGATACGCCGGAGCCGGTGGAAGAGGAACCGGAGGAGGAAGATTTTTTGGGAGAACTGGCGCGTTCCTATTTTTCTGAAATGCCCGTGGAAGATAAGGTGGCCGGTCTTTTCATGATAACACCGGAGGCTTTGACGGGGGCCAGTAAAGCGACGCAGGCAGGAGAAGCGACACAGGAGGCATTGAACCAATATGCGGTGGGTGGTCTGATCTATTTTGGACAGAATATTGTTGATAAAGAGCAGATCACGACCATGCTTTCCAACACGGTTACTAAGAGCAGATACCCTATTTTTCTGGCGGTGGACGAAGAAGGCGGAGATGTCAGCAGAGTTGCCAACAGCAATGTCGAGGTGACCAAGGTAGATGATATGGCAATGATCGGTGCGGGCGGCGATACTGCTCAGGCGTATGAGGCGGGAGCGAATATAGGATCCTACCTGAAAGAACTTGGTTTTAATGTGGATTTTGCACCGGTGGCGGATGTGACCACGGAGGGGGAAGCGAGCGCACTTGGAAATCGCTCCTTTGGTTCTGATCCTCAGCTTGTGGGAGGAATGGTCACCAATGTGGTGAATGGCATAGAGGGCGCAGATGTGAGTGCGTGTCTGAAGCACTTTCCGGGACTTGGAAGCACATCGGCAGATACCCATGAGGGCAGAGTAGAACTTGATAAGACATTGGATGAACTGAGAGATTCAGATTTCGTTCCTTTTCAGCAGGGAATAGAGGCAGGCGCCGATTTTGTGATGGTGAGCCATGTGACGGCACCGGCCCTGGATGAGGACAGTGTGCCAAGCTCCCTGTCTAAGAAGGTCATTACGGATATTCTGCGCGGAGAGCTCGGATTTGGGGGTGTGGTCATTACGGATGCGCTGGATATGAACTCGATCACGGAATATTATACGCCCGGAGAGGCGGCAGTGATGGCGGTGGAGGCCGGAGCTGACATACTGCTGATGCCGGAGGATTTTGAGGAAGCGTATCAGGCGGTGCTTGCTGCAGTGCAGGAAGGAAGGATCTCGGAGGAACGTATCGACGAGTCGCTGGAGCGGATCTACAGGGTAAAATGTGCGGATAAGCTGGAGGATTAAAGTGTCCTTGTCAAAATTCCGTATATCTACTATAATTTAGCTTGTAATACAAAATGAGAGAGGGAGAGAGAACATGAACGAAAACAAAGAGTTCAAGCCGTATATTCCTGCGGAGAAGATTACGCCGGAATTTACGGTGACATCGATCATCATGGGTGTTATTCTCGCCATTGTATTTGGTGCGGCGAATGCATATCTGGGTCTGCGGGTAGGTATGACAGTATCTGCATCGATTCCGGCGGCGGTTATTTCCATGGGTGTGATCCGTGTCATCATGAAGAAAAACTCCATATTGGAGAGCAACATGGTTCAGACCATCGGTTCTGCCGGTGAGTCTCTGGCAGCCGGTGCGATCTTTACTATGCCGGCGCTGTTTCTGTGGGCGGAAGAAGGCCTCTGCGATATGCCGGGTCTTGTGGAGATCACACTGATCGCACTCTGCGGTGGTATGCTGGGTGTGCTGTTTATGATTCCGCTCCGCAACGCTTTGATCGTGAAAGAGCATGCAACCCTTCTGTATCCGGAAGGAACCGCCTGTGCGGAAGTGCTCCTTGCAGGCGAGGAGGGCGGTGCCAATGCGTCTACCGTATTCAGTGGTATGGGACTTGCA
>CAZUZZ010000206.1:0-3947 GCA_964625055.1 uncultured Bacteroides sp.
TCGCAGATCGGATAAGGCGCATTCCATATAAGGGGTTTGCCGCAGTTACGGCATTTCTTTTCGAACTGTCCTTTCTCCTCCTTCAAAAGCTCACCGATCTCATGCTGCGCCCACTCTCGGTTCGCCGCCACCTCTTCCTTGTCAATATCCCACGCCATTCTGGCGGAAAACTGGGTGTAGAGATCCAATTGCTTATAGTAGGATTCCAGACCTTCCAGAGAAAAGTCTCTGGGCAGCATCGGGCAATTCTGCTGCTTTTCCGGATTCTCGCAGTAGCGCAGCCACAGCCGCAGCACTTCTCTGTCCTTCACGTCAAAAGGACAGGTGATCACGGTGAGTACCAGCTTTCTGTCCTCCATGTAGGAGATTTTCTTCCGATAATCCCGCAGATACCGGTACTTATCCACGCTCTCCTTCATGGATATCTTATCGTACAGGGGCGGATTGCCCGTCTTCTCCCATGCCAGAATGATCTCATCCAGCTCGATATCAATATCGAGAAGCACCTCCGGGAAACCCACCCGCGCCCGCCGCAGAGGATGATAAGGCTCCGCCAGCTTCTTTCTCACATACTCCATATCCATGGCAGACTGCACGTAACCGGTATCGTAAAATCCATAGCGGCCCGCACGGCCCGCGATCTGTCGGATCTCCTCCGCAAGAAGACGCCTTTTCCCCACACCGTCAAATTTCGTCGTATTCATAAAGACTACTCTGCGGATCGGCAGGTTAATGCCCATGCCGATGGCGTCTGTAGCCACCACCACCTGATTGACCCCTTCCGTAAAGAGCCGCACCTGCTCCTGTCTGGTCTGGGGCGGCAGATTGCCGTAGATCACGCTGGCCTTGATGCCCCGCCCCTCCAGGGCTGCCGCGATGGCAAGCACATTTTTCTTGGAAAAGGCGATCAGTGCATCTCCCGGCTCCACATCCTTGGACATATCATAGCGCTCTGGCACAAAGACAAGCTCCGTGTTGCGCTCATGGTGGACGATCTCGTAGCTGTCGCCGCAGCGCTTCAGCATCCTGATCAGAAGATTTTCCGCCGTGCCGGAGCAACACACATGGATCTCCTCCGCCCGGATCCCAAGGATCGCACGGGTCCAGTAGCTTCCCCTGTTTTCATCCGCCATCATCTGCGCCTCGTCGATCACGGCGATATCATAAGTCTCACGGATATCCAGGATCTCCACTGTGGAAGCCTGCACAAAATGGCCCGGTGTGCGGATCGCCTCCTCGCCGGTGATCATATTGCAGGGGATCCCGTCCGCCATCATGCGGTCGTAGACCTCCAGCGCCAAAAGCCGCAGAGGCCCCAGATAGATGCCGTGGTATGCCTGTTTTAGCCGCTGCAGCGCCTCATAGGTCTTGCCGCTGTTGGTGGGACCGATGTGCAGGATAAAGTGGCGTTTCATGCCTCTGGCCTCCGGATACTGTCTCTCCGGCTCCGCCTCCATCAGCTCCTCGATCCGCTGACCCACCAGATACTGCATATACTCGTCTTTGTATATCTCATAGAGGGACTTTGTCCTAAGAAGAAGCGATGTCTGCTCCATCGCCGCAATATCCTCCGGCACTGCCCCCGCCGCCATTTTTTGCAGAAAATTCATGTCCAGTCTGGCAAGCATCCTCACCACACGGCGGTATTTTTTCATCCACCGGGTATCCCGGAGCACCACCGTATAGCCGATCTGAGCCACCTTCTTGTGCAGATCCTTCATATCTGCCAGCACCTGATGATTCTCCTGCTTTTTCTTGCGGGCGATGCGGCGTTCCAGCTGTCCCAGCTGTCTCTCCGTACTCCTTGTAAATCTGCGGTTTTCCTCCTGCTTAAAGGTAAGAAAAGCCTTCTCATACGCCGTCCAGATCGGTCTGGGAATATCATCCTGCCTCTGTGTCCGGCTCTCCTTCTCCCTGTTTTTTATTTCAGTTGACATAACTTTTCTCCTATGTGTCGATCTATTATAAATCATACCACAGATCCGGTATATTGCGCAAACGCTCCGGCCTGCCAATATCTTGATTTTATTCCGATATAGAATTATAATAAGTAAAGTTATATACAAAAAAATGACAGAGGAGTATTCCGATGAAAAATATCATCTTAGTGGTGGACGATGACAAGACCAACCTGTCTCTCGCCCAGAGAATCCTAGGCCCGCAGTACCGGATAGCCGCGGCAGGCTCGGGTTCGGCGGCCCTGACTTATCTGGAATCCCACCGCCCTGATCTGATCCTCCTAGATATCAATATGCCGGAGATGGACGGCTACGAGGTCATGGAAAAGCTGCGCGCGAACCCTCAGACCGAAACGATCCCCGTGATCTTTCTGACTGCGGACAACCTGGCGGAGACGGAGATCAAATGCTTTCAGATGGGCGCCATGGATTTTGTGACCAAGCCCTTCGTACCGGATATTCTGTTAAGCCGTGTCAGCAAGACCATCGAGTTGGACCAGTATCGTCATAATCTGGAGGAGATGGTGACCACACAGGCGGAAAAGATCACCGAGGACGCCCTGCGCCTTGGCCGGATCCAGGAGTCCGTCATCATCGGCATGGCCAACCTGATCGAGAGCCGCGACGGCAGCACGGGAAAACACGTGAAAAATACCCAGATGTACGTTCGTATGATTGCAAACGAGCTGCTCTCCAAAGGATACTTTTCGGAAGAGCTCACGCCCGCTTACATAGAAGATCTCTGCAAGGCCGCACCGCTCCACGATGTGGGAAAGATCAAGATTCCCGATGCGATCTTACAAAAACCCGGAAAATTGACACCGGAAGAATTTGACACCATGAAATTACATACCACCCACAGCCGCAAGATCATCGAAACCATCATCGGTGACATCGAGGATGCGCATTATGTGCGGCTGGTGGAGGATATCGCCCTCTACCACCATGAACGGTGGGACGGCACCGGATATCCCGCCGGTCTTACCGAGAACAACATACCTCTCTCCGCCCGGATCATGTCGGTGGCGGACGTGTTTGACGCTCTCTACGAAGAGCGCTGCTATAAACCGCCCGTCCGTCCTATTGAGAGAATCATGCAGATCATGTCAGAAGGACGCGGCACACAGTTTGATCCGACCATCATAGATGTGTTTATGGGAATGCTTCCGGCACTGAAAAAAGTTCTGCACATCACGGATTGATACGGAGGTGAATCATCTTGGATAACGCGCAATATAAAAACGAGAAAACACAAAAAAGGCTGGAGCGCATCGTGCTCTTCGTTTTAACCCTGTACACGATAGCCATGTTTGTCACGGGGATGCTCATGAACTGGAATATTTTTATCAAAGAGATCCTGTTTCTGCCGATGCTTGCAGGATGGTTCGTCCACTTCCGGGAGATCTGGACACATACCCGCCGGGCCACATTCATCTCCGCTATGTGCTGGGTCATTTTTGTCATATATGCCCTGTTTACGGATAGTTTTTCTACCCTGCTCATCACCATGGCGGGCGGCATCGTCCTGCTCAGTATCTTCAATATGCGACAGATTCTTTATCCCGGTCTGATCATCCCGTTTTTTCTGCTTTTATATCACGGTCTGATCGCACAGACGATCGTTCTTTCTTCTGTTCACGATATCATCAGGCTTATCATCCAGTTCTTTTCCCTCTATATGGTTTCCGCCATTCTCTGGATCATACAGGGAAACCGGCAGGAGGCCAGCAATCTTCTGATCGATAACATAAGAGAGCTGGAGATCGCCGAGCGCAGCAAAAATGACTTTCTGGTCAACGTCTCCCACGAGATCCGCACCCCCATCAATGCTGTGTGCGGCATGAGCGAGGCCATCCTGCAGGAGGATCTTCCCATGGATGTGCGGCGGGATGTGATCGATATCCAGACAGCCGGCAGAAACCTTCTGTCCACCGTAAGCAATATTCTGGACTTCTCCGAGTTAGAGACCGGTAAGATGGACCTGGCGGA
>CAZUZZ010000207.1:0-1543 GCA_964625055.1 uncultured Bacteroides sp.
TAAAACGTAGGCCTCCGACGCCTTTGATGCAGGTTCGAGTCCTGTCGGGTGCATAGAGCAGAGAACATTTTCCGGACGGCAGACGATACTGTCCGGGAGATGAAGCTGCTAGGGGAGTGGCTTTTAAAATGCCAGTACCGTTCCAGGTCGATGAGGGGGGACTGTGGTTCCGGGTCGGCGGATGGAGGAAGTTTCATGGAAACATCTAATAATATGAAAGCGAAGTTAGAGTCGCTGAAAAATTGGTTCATACGATATTCAAAGATCGTTTTGCCGATTATTCTGGTACTCTGCGTGGCGCTTACGATCGTGATCGCGATCCAGGCGAATAAGCGTAAGGTGGAGCAGGAGGAGTCGGCGGTTGCCTCAGAAGAGGGCAATACAGGAGATGGCGTGTTAGAGGAGGTGCCCCAGGTACCGCTGGAGGAGGCATCACCGGAGATTACAGAGCTGTTTAACACTTATTACACGGCGATGGTGGAGGGTGATACCGAAACCATGACGCAGATGGTGTATTATATGGATACCACGGAAATTTTAAGGGCGGCAGAGACCAGTAAGTATATTGAGTCCTACCCTCCTCTGGAGATTTATACCAAGGCGGGGCCGAGAGAAGGTACTTACATTGTCTATGTTTATGCGGACTTAAAGTTTTATGATTATGATAAGCCGGTTCCGGGTATGCGCACCTATTATGTCTGCACAGATGAGGACGGTCAGCTGTACATTAACGAGGACGGTGAGGAGAGCGAGAGCGAGCTTCACTATATGCGTGAGATCCAGCTGCAGGCAGATGTGGTTGACCTCAATAACAAGGCAGCCGTGGCCTACAATGATATGATCGCTGAGGATAAGACACTGGCAGACTTTCTGGTGAATCTGGCAGATGAGATCGAGAAAAACGTGGGCGAGACTCTGGCCCGCGCGGAGGGAAGCGAAGAGACAGAAGAGGAAAGCGAGGAGCCTGAGGCAGCGGAATCAGAGGATGCCAATGCACCGGAAGTGGTAGTGACCAAGGTTAAGACGACGGATGTGGTCAATATCAGAACCTCTGACAGCGAGACGGCGGATAAGCTGGGCAAGGCGGCTGTGGGAGACGAATTCAAACTGCTTGAGACGAAAGGCAATGGTTGGAGCAAGATAGAATATGACGGCAAAGAGGCCTATATCAAGAGCGATTTTCTGGAGCCTTCCGAGACAGAGACGGCAAGCGCGGATGATGAGGAGGATACCTCCACGCAGCAGGCTGATAATGAGCAGACGACGACCACTACCGGGACTGTGACCGTCAAGGAAACTGTCAGGATTCGTGCCGGTGCAAGTGAGAATTCCGAGAAAATCGCCACAGCCTATTCAGGCGATAAACTGGATGTCATCATGAAACAGGCTGACGGCTGGACCAAGATCAAGTATAACGGCAAGACGGCTTATGTAAAGTCAGATTATGTAGAATAATGGTTTGCGAATGGCGTGGGCTGAACTGTTGTGGAATAACATTTGATTAAAACACAATTAAAAAGGAAAGACTAAACAGATGAGAGTA
>CAZUZZ010000207.1:1561-3941 GCA_964625055.1 uncultured Bacteroides sp.
TGATGACGAGATGATCTTAAAAGAGATACAGAAAAATACTCAGATGGGCATGACCGCGATCGATACGATCCTAGATAAGATTGGAAACGACGAGTTTTCCGTGACGCTGTCCAGACAGTCTCTGCACTATGCGGATATCCATAACAGGGCGTTAGACAAGATCCTGCAGCAGGACGGGGAAGGGTATCGCGCCAGTCAGATCGGAGATATGATGTTAAAAGGAAGCATTCATGCGAACACGGCCTTCAACATCAGTACGGAGCATCTGGCGGAAATGATGATCCAGGAGAGCAACCGGGGGATCACAAGTATGTGGAAGAGCCTGAAACATAACGGGATGGCTGCGGACGATACCGTAGAGCTGGCAAAAGAGCTTATGGATTTTGAAGAAAAGAGTATCGAACGACTGAAGGAGTATTTGTAAACGACATTCAAAATAGCAGTAGAGTAAAACATTTAGGAAAAAGCGAAGCTCTTTTTAGATAGAGCGCGCCGGCGCTCAATCGTGTATACAAGTATTTTGGTATTATTGTACAATATTTCTAAAAAATCGAAAAAAATTTTTACACTTTAATATGCTAAATCGCCCTTGTGGATTTTTATATGACATACTATAATTAGACGTGGTAATGTATACAAGCAAGAAGGAGGATATAAAGCAATGTCATATGTTGATGAGGTTTACGAGTTAGTAGTAGCGAAGAATCCCGCACAGCCGGAGTTTCATCAGGCAGTCAAGGAGGTTTTGGAGTCTCTTCGTGTCGTGATCGAAGCAGACGAGGAGGCATACAGAAAGGATGCTCTTTTAGAGAGACTGACAGTGCCGGAGAGAATCGTGCAGTTCCGTGTTCCGTGGGTGGATGACAAGGGACAGGTACAGGTAAATAACGGTTTTCGTGTACAGTTTAACAGTGCGATCGGCCCCTATAAGGGAGGTTTGAGATTCCATCCGTCCGTAAACCTGGGCATTATCAAATTCCTGGGCTTCGAGCAGATTTTCAAAAATTCCCTGACAGGTCTTCCCATCGGCGGCGGTAAGGGCGGTTCCGATTTCGATCCCAAGGGTAAATCTGATAGAGAAGTGATGGCATTCTGCCAGAGTTTTATGACAGAGCTTTGCAAACATATTGGCGCGGATACCGACGTGCCTGCCGGAGATATCGGCGTGGGCGGCCGTGAGATCGGTTTCATGTTCGAACAGTATAAGAGGATCCGCAATCTCTACGAGGGTGTGCTGACAGGTAAGGGCCTTACCTACGGCGGTTCCCTTGCGAGAACAGAGGCGACAGGCTATGGTCTGTTATATCTGACAGAGGAGATGCTTAAGTGCAACGGTAAGGATATCGCGGGTAAGACCATCGCGGTTTCCGGTGCCGGTAATGTAGCAATCTATGCGATTCAGAAGGCAATCCAGTTGGGCGGCAAGCCTGTAACCTGCTCTGATTCCACTGGCTGGATCTATGATCCCGACGGTATCGACGTTGCGACCCTGCAGGAGGTTAAGGAAGTGAAGCGTGCCCGCCTGACAGAGTATGCGGCGAAGAGACCTAATGCAGAGTATCACGAGAAGAAGAACGGTGAGCATGGCGTATGGAGTGTGAAATGTGATATTGCCCTTCCCTGTGCAACCCAGAACGAGCTGGATTTAGAGGATGCCAAGACACTTGTTGCAAACGGATGCTTCGCAGTAGCCGAGGGTGCAAATATGCCTACCACGATGGAGGCAACAGAGTATCTGCAGAAGAACGGCGTGCTGTTCTGCCCTGGCAAGGCTTCCAATGCTGGCGGTGTGGCAACATCCGCTCTGGAGATGAGCCAGAACTCCGAGAGACTTTCCTGGACCTTCGAGGAGGTTGATTCCAAGTTAAAGGGTATCATGGTCAACATCTTCCACAGCCTGGACGAGGCTTCCAAGAAGTACGGTAAGGAAGGCGATTATGTAGCTGGTGCGAATATCGCGGGCTTCTTAAAGGTGGCTGAGGCTATGAAGGCGCAGGGTATTGTATAAGTTTTATATACCAATAAAAAGATTGACTAAGATATGAGAATTGCGTATACTATAAGTGAACAAAGCGATTTGTTCGGCGCGAATAACGCCCAGAATATTATTCACTTGTATGTATGGTCTCCGTGAATGACGGGACTTGAATGTAGAATATCATTCATTAGTATGTTTAGTCTCCGTGGGTGACGGGACTTGAATGTAGAATATCATCCATTAGTATGTGCATGAGCCGCCGATGAGGCGGCTTATGTTATTAGGAGATACAAAAGATGCAGATAGTGTCAGTTGACAAAGATTTTTTTGCTAAATGTAAGAAGTACGGAACAGACAGGGAATTACTTTATGATAAACAGGGAAGACCGTGTGTTTTGATTG
>CAZUZZ010000208.1:0-2581 GCA_964625055.1 uncultured Bacteroides sp.
GGCGATAGGATATGACAGATGAAAAATTGGATCAAATCTTAAAGCAGGCCCTTGCCCCTGAAATTAGTGACAGAGAAATCCGTGTACGTAGAAGGAGGAAGGGTAAAATGAGGAAATCTGATAAAATAGGAACAGGTGTAGCAGCGGCAGTTGCAGCGGCTATAATTGGAATTGGCGGTCTGGGTTACTTTAATCCTGTGCTGGCGGCAAAGATCCCGCTGATTGGAAAGATTTTTGAGAAGGTTGAGGATGACGTCACATATTCAGGGGATTATACGGATAAGGGAACTGTTTTGACGAATGAGGATCAAGGGGGCAATCTGGATACTTCAGACTATTCCGTATCTGATCAAGGAATCACGCTGACTGCGTCGGAAGTCTACTGTGATGGATATTCCATATTCCTTACGGTGAATATTGAGGCGGAAGATGCAGATTTTACGCATATTCCGGAACACTATACAGGTATGAATGTTGCAGATAGCCGGACAGCCGCAGGATTTTATATAGGTGGGACATGGAGTGTTGATGGGAATTCATCTGAGATGCTAAAAAATACGTTTGAGGGAGAGGTGATCAACGGCCATACATTTGCAGGTATGATGAAGATGGATCTTGCGGAAAAAATTTCGGGCGGCGGTGAACTCAACCTGAATGTAGACGGCCTTGGTTATGACGATGACAGGATGCTCGACAGCGAAGAAATATCTGCATCCCATTGGACGGATGGAAACTGGAATATTGTCATTCCGTTTGAGGTGAACGGGACAGATGTAAAGGTTATTGAAGTAGGTGAGAAGAAAGGGAATATTACGCTTGATAATATAGTGGTATCTCCATATCAGGTAATTGTCCATGCAACAACACCGGGAGAGCATCGCGAATTAACGGATGACTGGAGAGAAAAATTGCTTTCAAATGATCCTGATCTGACAGACGCGGAGATGTTCGAGATGATTGGGTGGACTTATGAACCCTGTTATACAATAGTATTTAATCAGGATGGAGAAATACTTCACCCGGATATGGAAATGGCAGGCTGGGCGGGATTTGCCGTTCAAGGAAAAGAGATAAAAGCCCTGCATATCTTCATTTTTGACAATCTTGATGATTGGGATCGAATGGAGTCGGAGGGAATGAACAGTAGTGCTGCAGATAAGGCAGTCATTGCAAAGGAAATTCGTGTGGAGTAAGTAGATGGAAAAGTACTTGTTGGAAGAAACCAATGAGTGCTTTTCTTTTTTTAAAAGTATCGAAAAGTAAACTGATTTGAGAAAGAATTGCAGGGGGATTCGTCTCATGCTAAAATGATACTTAAATATATAGCGGTTAAGTTTTGAAAAATATGATTGAGGAGGGTACGATGAACTATCAGGAGGCATATAAAAAACTGGAAGAATACGGACAGCTTCATGTGCTGAAATACTACGAGGAGCTGAGCAAAGAGGAGCAGGGGGCGCTGCTTACCCAGATCGAGCAGACGGATTTTGCGGTGCTCGCTCTCTGTGAAAAGAAGGAAACTCTGAACCCGCGAGGGAAGATCGAACCCATTGGTGTGATGGAACTTGCGCAGATCGAGGAGAAAAAAGAAGAGTACACCAAAATCGGTCTGGAAGCCATCAAAGCCGGCAAAGTGGGGGCAGTGCTTCTGGCGGGCGGCATGGGCACGAGACTTGGCTCGGATGCACCCAAGGGCGTCTATAATATCGGCCTGACAAAGGATGTTTTTATCTTCCAGCGTCTGGTTGAAAATCTGCTGGATGTGGTACATCTGGCGGAGGCCTGGATTCCTCTTTATGTGATGACCAGTGACAAGAATCATGACACAACTGTCGCTTTTTTTGAAGAGAAAAAATATTTTGGTTACAATGCGGACTACGTGACCTTTTTTATGCAGGATATGGCGCCCGCGTCGGATTATAACGGTAAGGTATATATGGAGGCGAAAAACAAGATGTCCACCTCCCCCAACGGCAACGGCGGTTGGTTTTTGTCCATGGTAAAGTGGGGCGTGGCGGATCAGATGCGCAAGGCGGGTGTGGAATGGCTGAATGTGTTCGCTGTGGACAATGTACTGCAGCGCATCGCGGATCCCTGCTTTGTGGGTGCGACCATTGCCACAGACAGTGCGGTGGGCGCGAAGGTGGTTGCGAAGAATGCGCCGGATGAAAAGGTGGGCGCGATGTGCTTAGAGGATGGCAGACCTTCCATCGTGGAGTATTATGATATGACGCAGGAATTGATGGATGCAAAGAATGAGAAGGGCGCTCCGGCATATCATTTCGGTGTGATCTTGAATTATCTTTTCCGGGTGAAGGACTTAGAGGAGATCGTGGCGAGAAAGCTGCCGCTCCATGTGGTGGAGAAAAAGATCCCCTATCTGAATGAGCAGGGAGAGCCGGTCAAGCCGGAGGAGCCCAACGGTTATAAGTTTGAGCAGCTGGTGTTGGATATGATTCATGAGCTGGATTCCTGTCTGCCCTATGAGGTGGTCAGGAACAAAGAGTTTGCGCCGATCAAGAACAAGACCGGGATCGACTCGGTGGAGAGTGCGCGGAAGTTGTGTGAGGAGAATGGGATT
>CAZUZZ010000208.1:2681-3937 GCA_964625055.1 uncultured Bacteroides sp.
GAGAAACGGTGTAGACTGTAATCATGTAAAGAACATAAATTATAGTTTGTGTAGAGAAAGGCGGGGTGTTGGATATGGCAATCTTAGTGACAGGCGGCGCAGGATATATCGGTTCCCACACGGTGGTGGAGCTGCAGAATGCGGGCTACGATGTAGTGGTAGTCGATAATCTGGCAAATTCCAGTGAGAAATCTCTTGACAGAGTGGAGAAGATCACAGGGAAGCCGGTGAAATTTTACAAGGCGGATATTTTGGATAGAGAGGCGCTGGAGCAGGTGTTTGCGAAGGAGCAGATCGATTCCTGTATTCATTTCGCAGGACTGAAGGCGGTAGGCGAATCCGTACAGAAGCCCTGGGAATATTATGAGAATAATATTGCAGGTACGCTCACGCTGGTGGATGTGATGAGAAAGCACAATGTGAAAAACATTATCTTTTCCTCCTCGGCTACGGTGTACGGCGATCCTGCCATGATTCCGATCACGGAGGAGTGCCCTAAGGGACAGTGCACGAACCCTTACGGCTGGACCAAATCCATGCTGGAGCAGATTCTGATGGATATCCAGAAGGCGGATCCGGAGTGGAACGTGATCCTGCTTCGCTATTTCAATCCCATCGGCGCACACAAGAGCGGCACCATGGGCGAGAACCCCAACGGCATTCCCAACAATCTTATGCCTTATATCACGCAGGTGGCAGTGGGCAAGCTGAAAGAGCTGGGCGTTTTCGGCAACGACTACGATACGCCGGATGGCACGGGCGTACGCGATTACATTCATGTGGTGGATCTGGCAGTGGGCCATGTGAAGGCTTTGAAGAAGATCGAGGAGAAGGCCGGACTTTGCATTTACAATCTGGGCACGGGCGTAGGCTACAGTGTGCTGGATATTGTGAAGAACTTTGAGGAAGCTACCGGCGTGAAGATCCCTTATGTCATCAAGGAGAGACGGGCAGGCGATATCGCTACCTGCTATTCCAATGCGGACAAGGCGAAGCGGGAACTTGGCTGGGAAGCGCAGTACGGCATCAAGGAGATGTGTGCGGATTCCTGGAGATGGCAGAGCAATAACCCGAACGGGTATGATGATTGATCTCATAACATAGAAAAAAGATGCTCTGTGTGCAAGCACACGGGCATCTTTTTTCTATGTTATGGCTGAACTGTTAGATCACATACAAATACATAAAGATGAAATGGCAGATACTCCCGCCCATCACAAACAGATGGAAGACTTCGTGGGAGCCGAAATGCCGGT
>CAZUZZ010000209.1:0-3858 GCA_964625055.1 uncultured Bacteroides sp.
ACCACATCATCGAAGATCTCCCCGAACCGTTCCCCGATCTGAGGTACGGGAAAGGCAATGATCGTGAAGCTGCGCTCTTCTCCCTTAATATATTCATTCTGTATCGCAAACACCTGTCCCGCATTGGCTACGGAAATCTTCTGTTGTTTCTCGGAAAGCCGGCACGCTGTTTCCTTCGTCTCCGGCACAAAAGGCTCCTCCCCGAAGCTCTCCACCACCGCAGGACCGCCGTATAGCGCTGCCAGCTCCTTATGCCGTTCAAAGACATTTCTCACCGCCTCGATCTTCCGCTCAGCCAGCGCCCCGTCCAGAAAAAGCGCCATATCCTCCCTGTGATCGTAATCGTACTGTCTGTTCGGATTTGCGCCACAGTAACCGTTCTTGTTCACGTTCCTGCCCTGGAAAATATTGGTGCCGGCCCGGCAGAAAGCCGACTGTAGACCGATTCGGTCAAAATTATGGACGGCCTGCCGGATCACACGCTCAAAGCCTAAAAAGAAACGGATCTCTGCCGTCTCCTTGATGGAGATATCCTTATTACACACCTCAAAACCGATGCGGTAGCCTTCCGTGTAGGTATCCGCCATCAACTTGATCTTCTCCGCGGGCATTTCATTCAGATGGGCCGCCATCTTCAGTTCATCCTCTGTGATATACTCCCCAAAATAATAGAGGTAGCGCAGATCCGCCAGATCGCTCTCCATGATGATACGACGTGCAAAATCTCTGTCCGCATCCAACAGACATAAGGTCCTGTCCTCAAACTCTGCCTCATAGTAATCGCTCACAAACCAATAGAGGCTCTGCCTGAGCTCCTCCGCCTCCGGCACTGCCCCCTGCACCTCCTGAGCCGCGCACACAAAAGCCTGATACACCTCCAGCAAAAGCTCCATACGGATCACCATAGCAGCCCGATTCCCCTCGTAAGCCGCCGGTATCATACTGCGCAGTTCCGTATAGAGAAAGGACAGCATCTGTCCGATTGACTCACCAAGTCGATTCACTGCATAAGTCGGATTCGCATAGCTCTCACTGTAGTGTTCCGGTAAAATATCCGCATAGAGCAGATGATTATGCTCTTTAAGCTGCTCCAACGTCATCCGCCGCAGAGCCCCGCTCTCCACCAGCCTCCAAGTATCCTCCATCTGTTCCACAAACTGTGCCATCCGGGCAAAATAATCCCCGTAAGGCGGCGGGCAGATTGACTCACCCGGTATTTCTTTGATCCGTGCAGCAGCCAACTCCCAGCGTTCTATCATCAATTCTTCTCTCATAACTCCCTCTTTTCCCTTGCTTTTTCAAACAGTCCCCACTCTATGTCCTCACGCGTATGCACCGGCGTACAGGATTACACTGAGCGCCGCCAAAACCAGTACATTCAATACAATACCCAGATAACTGAAAAAATAAAACTTATCCCGCTCTGATTTCGAGACCACACCCAAAATAATTCCCACAAAGGCAAAGATCATCGTAAGGAACGCCGCCGCCCCGTACTCCAGCGGCACCGCACCCGCGTTCCGATAGCTGTCCAGAACGACATATCCTATCGTCACCAGCGAGATCACACCCAGAATGGTCGCCATGATCCCCTTCAACGTATGCTCTTTCGTGGTAAACATGAAACTGTTTTTCTTTAACATAGCCCTGTCCTCTTTATCCTGTAACGAAGCGTATATACAGAGACTTCATTTGCCGATACGCGGAAAATGGGCGCTTTCGTCCTCGCCGAAAACACCCATCTGTCTCTAAAATAGAATCTTGTTTCTTCCCGCCAAAAGCTTCGCGCCGCTGATGAGCAGAAGCACGCCGCCGGCTACACCTACCACCATGGTCACTACACCGAGCGCAATGTTCAAGGCACCCGAGCCGCCCATGATCTTATACGTTCTCTCTTCCATATTCGTTCCGCTCCCTTCTCTGTTTTATCGGGAAGTTATGACAGCCCGACACAATTTGACTTATTTCGCTCCGTAGGTCTCATAGTAAGTGTCTATGGCGCTCTTTAATGTATCGTCGATATAGACCTTGCCGCCGTAAGGCTTGTTGTAGAGACACTCCACCACTTCCTCCATGGTCACGATCGCCCCGGTCGCAAATCCATACTTCTCCTCGATCTCCGCAAGAGCGCTCTTCTCACTCTCAAGCCCCCGCTCCATACGGTTTAAGGATACCATCAATCCCTTGATCGTGACATCTGCCTGTGCCTGAATGATAGGGAAGGTCTCCTCTATCGATTTTCCTGAGGTGGTCACATCCTCTATGATCACAACCCTGTCGCCATCCTGCAGCTTACTGCCAAGCAAAATACCCGTGTCGCCATGATCCTTCACTTCTTTTCTGTTAGCGCAGTAGCGGATCTCCTTTCCGTAGAGTTCACTGATCGCCATGGTCGTCGCCACCGCAAGCGGGATTCCCTTGTAGGCAGGCCCGAACAGAACATCAAACTCAAGCCCATAGCGGTCATGAATCGCCTTCGCATAATATTCTCCCAGCTTTTTTAACTGTGCGCCCGTTACATAAGCGCCCGCATTCATAAAAAAGGGAGACTTTCTGCCGCTCTTTAAAGTAAAATCTCCAAACTTCAACACCTGGCTGTCCACCATGAAGCCGATAAACTCCTGTTTATACTGTTCCATCGCCGTGCCTCTCCTTCCCGCCTTCGTATATTCCTATGATAATTTACCGTGTGAGACTTAGAACTTCTCAGCGAAATGCCCTCTGCATGAGCTGCCGGAAGTTCTTCTCACACAATTCACTGTATCACATCCCGGAGTTCTTTTCAATGCGCAATTCTCCGCCCTCAACAGTTTATATTACAAATGCATCAAAACATATATCCCTATCGCTGCCATCAATAAAATAAGCAGTGACCAAAATAAAATCTTCCCCACAATTTGCTGCTTTTTCGTAACTTTCTCGCCTTGCATCCGCTTACGCTCATATTCCAAAGCGTTTGTCTCTAACGCGAGATTTTGCATAATATTGTCTCTTCTTATCGGATTCATTCCCATGTCATACCTCCTTTATGGTCACCCAGCCGATCCCCATCAGTACAAGCCCTACGCCGCACAGCCCCAGTGCTTCCAATACCGAAAGCGTATCTTGATAAAGCACGGGCAGAACTTTCTCAATCTGCTCCGGATAGCAGCTTATGAAGACGCTGATCGCATTGTTGATAAAGTGCATCAGCATCGCCGGATAGATACTGTCCGCTTTCCAGACAACGAGACAGAGCACCAGTCCCAAAAAACCGGTAGGAATGAATTTCACGAGGCTCATATGATACAGTCCGAATAATGCTGCCGTGATCGCGACTGCCGAAGACACACGGTATTTAGCCTTCAGCGAATGCATGATCACGCCGCGGAACAGCATTTCCTCGCAGACTGCAGGCGCAAGAGCGATCACAAAAAATACCGCCAGAACATTGCCGTCCATAATATCCTCGAAAACCGTCTCCACATTGCCTGCACTTTCAGGAAATAAACTCGTCAAACCGACGGCAATGACCAGATTGACCAGATACGCTCCTACAATGAACACTGCACCGCCCAGATAATCCGCCGCTCTGGCGCCTGAAAAACCGTAAGTTTTCTTCACGTCCCGTTTTGTATAGATCACCAGAAACAGCGGTACCGCGAGCAGGATCAACTGTGTGCCGAAGACGCCCAGCAGACCGTATCTGATCTGCAGCATACTTCCCAAATAAAGCACCAAAAGCATCGTAACTGCCACCACGAACCACACGTCCGATACCGTGGGCACGCCGCCCTTCTTCAGATTGCTCCGCTTTTCAAAAAGCTGCAGTCCGGCCTTGCCGTCAGAAAACAGAATCGCTTCGCTGTCATAAATCTT
>CAZUZZ010000210.1:0-3832 GCA_964625055.1 uncultured Bacteroides sp.
AATCACACCTGTTATTGAAACTCCGGAGAAGCGGGACAGCAACAGCGCCATCGAGGAAAAACTGGACAGCTTACAGTCCCTTCTGGAGCAGCAGCTGCAGAAACCGGAGGAGGAGAAGACAGAGAAGGAAGAGGGCGCGGAGCCTGTCAGGGAGGAGTCAGAGACAGATAAGTTCATGCGGCTTCTGCATGACACCATGCTGGAGAACGAGGTGGATGAGAAATATGCTCAGGAGATCATTGACGAGATCGAGCTGATCAACAAGCCAAATATGCCCTTTGACTATGCGCTGGCAAATATCTATCAGAAGATGATTTTGAAATTCGGGAAATCCAGCGGGATAGAGCCGGCGTCAAACGGCATCAAGCTGGTGTTCTTCATCGGTCCCACAGGGGTGGGAAAGACAACCACGATCGCGAAGATCGCTTCTAAATTCCGGGTGGATGAGAAGAAGAAGGTGGCGCTTTTGACAGCGGACACCTACCGTATCGCTGCGGCGGAACAGCTTCGCACCTATGCGAACATTCTGGAGGTGCCGTTCCGTGTGATCTATACGGTGGAAGAGATCAGTAAGGCGATGGAGGATTTCAGAGATTACGATTATATCATGATAGACACGGCGGGCCATTCCCACCAGAACAGCACACAAAAAGATAACATGTGTAATATCATACATTCCGTAGATGATAAAGTGGAGAAGGAGGTACATCTGGTTCTGAGCGCCACCACCAAATACCGGGATCTGATCAGTATTGCGGATTCTTATAAGGAGCTGGCGGACTACAAGCTGATCTTTACCAAACTGGACGAGACCACGACATTGGGAAATCTCCTGAATCTGCGGCTCTATACGGGCGCGGATCTGTCCTATGTGACCTATGGACAGAATGTGCCGGACGATATCGAAGATTTTAATCCGCAGAAGACGGTCAAGAGATTGCTTGGAGGGAAGAACTAAGGAGGAAGGAAGCCTCATGGATCAGGCTGAACAGTTAAGAAGAATAATCAAGGGCAGCGCCCCGCCGAAGCGTACTCTGGCCAGAGTCATCACTGTCACCAGCGGGAAGGGCGGCGTGGGAAAGTCCAACACGGCGATCAATCTTGCCGTGCAGTTTCGTAAGATGGGACAGAAAGTGATCATTCTGGATGCGGATTTCGGGCTTGCCAACATAGAGATCATGTTCGGCGCGGTGCCGAAACATAACTTATGTGATTTAATATATAAGGGAATGGATCTGAAGGATATCATCACCTGGGGGCCTATGGATGTGGGGTTTATATCCGGCGGTTCCGGGATTGCAGGTATGTCGAACCTGAGCCGGGATGATCTGACTTTTATCATTGATAATCTGGCGCAGCTGGATGAACTGGCGGACACGATCATCGTGGATACCGGTGCAGGCATTGCGGAGGCAGTATTGGAGTTTCTGGTGGCCAGCGGGGAGATTTTGCTCGTGACAACGCCGGAGCCCACGTCCATCACGGACTCCTATTCGCTCTTAAAGGCGTTGAACCGTCATCCGCGCTATAAGCCGGAGGAGACCCAGATCAAAGTGGTGGCTAACAAGGTGACGGGAGAGACGGAAGCGCAGGCGCTCTATGCCAAGCTGGAGACAGTGGTGGAGCGGTATCTGAAGATGCCGATCTCTTATCTGGGGATGATACCTCAGGACCAGATGCTGGCCAAGGCGGTCATGCAGCAGATGCCGGTATCGGTGGATAATCCGAAGGCGCGGTCAGCCATGGCTTACGAGGAATTGGCGGCGAAACTGATGAACAAGGAAGGGAATAAGACGGTAAAAAGACGTGGTATGGCGGCGTTTTTTGCGCATATCATGTCCCGGAAATAGATGGATCACGAAAGAGTGCGGCAGAGGAGGTAGCATATGGCGGGGTTGTTATCAAAATATGTATCGCCGGGCGGCGAGGTGGAAATGCGGGCCATTGAGAGAGGTATGGGACAGGAGACCGACAGGCAGACAAGGGCACACAGAAGTCGGGTGCTCTCCGTACTGTCGGAGGATCGCCTGGAGATCGCCATGCCATTTGAAAATAATAAGCTGATCCTCTTGCCGGTGGATGGCGAGTACGATATGTATTTTTACGGGGATAACGTGGTGTATCAGTGTAATGCCCGGGTCGTGGACCGCTATCGGCATAACGGTCAGTATGTGTTGGTGATGGATCTGACCAGCAATCTGCGCAATTACCAGAGAAGAGAGTATTATCGTTTCAGCTGTGCGCTGGAGATGGATTCCAGACAGCTGGAGGAGGAGGAAGAGATCTCTGTGGCGGAACAGGAGGAGCTTCTGCCCAAACTTCCGTTAAAGAGCAGTGTGATCGTGGATATCAGCGGTGGCGGGCTCCGATTTGTAGCATATTATGCTTATGAGGTGGACAGTCTGATCCTCTGCAAATACCATCTGCAGATAGATGGTCGTGACAAGGAATACCGTCTGGTAGGCAAGGTGCTGGCTGTGAATGAACTGGAACATAAGCCCGGCGTATTTGATCATCGCGTGCAGTATGTTCATGTGGAGCCTCAGGACAGGGAAGAGATCATCAAGTATATCTTTGATGAAGCCAGAAAGGTACATCCGAAGAAGGAAGGATAACCGGCGGGGACGTAAATAATATGAAAAATATATTGATTGTTGACGACTCTGCACTCATGAGAAGAGTGCTGTGTGATATAATAGAGAGCGATAAACGATTCCATGTGCAGGACCGTGCAGTGAACGGTCTGGATGCGCTGAATCTGCTCAGCAGAAAAAAATATGATGCTGTCGTGCTGGATGTCAATATGCCGCAGATGAACGGACTGGAGCTCTTAAAGGAACTGCAGAAACGTAAGATCTCGGCAAAGGTCATCATGGCCAGCACGGACACGAAGGATGGCGCCAAGATCACGCTGGATGCTCTGGAGATGGGCGCGTTGGATTTTATCCACAAACCGGACAATACGACGGACTGCCGCAGCGATGCCTTTAAGGAGAAGCTGTTACATATTCTGGGTTCGGTGGTAGAGATGAGTCCGCCGGCGCCGATGGAGAGTCCGCGTTCGACGACCAGATTCGGCAGCAGAACAGGCAATCTGGACGGCATGATGGCGGCGGTGAACGCCATGCAGGCGATGCCCAGGCCGGAGCGGAATATTCCGACGCTTCCGCCGGGGAAAGCGGTCTATGATTCGGGCAGCCAGATCGTAGCGCTGGCAAGCTCCACAGGCGGACCGAAGGCGCTGCAGGCTGTGATTCCGAAGCTGCCGGCGAATATGAAGGTGCCGATGGTGATCGTACAGCATATGCCGGCAGGCTTTACGGCATCTCTGGCAGAGAGGCTGGATTCGCTGAGTCAGGTTTCCGTGAAGGAGGCTCATGAGGGCGATGTGCTCGCTCCGGGCACGGTGTATGTGGCGATGGGCGGTAAGCACTTAAATGTGCAGACGTCCGCAGGAAAATACACGATCCACTATACGGATGAACCGCCCAGAGAGGGTGTGAAGCCCTGCGCCAACTATATGTATGAGTCTCTGAAAGACAGCAAGTTTGACCGCATAGTGTGTGTGGTCCTGACGGGGATGGGTGCAGACGGTACACAGGGAATCAAAAATCTGAAGCAAAGTAAAAAAATCCATGTGATCGTCCAGGAGGCGAGCACGTGTGCGGTATACGGAATGCCGAAGAGCGCTGTGAATGCGGGGCTGGCAGATCAGGTAGTACCGCTGGAACAGATCGCGCAGGAAATCATAACGAACGTGGGGGTAAAATAATATGGATGTAAGTCAATATCTTGAGATTTTCCTTGATGAAACAAACGAACATCTGCAGAA
>CAZUZZ010000211.1:0-3828 GCA_964625055.1 uncultured Bacteroides sp.
AGGATTTCATGGATGAGGAGGAAGTGAAGATCATCCGCACGAAAAAGTTTGACATCAAACCCATGTACCCGGAGGACGCCTGCGTGCAGATGGAGCTTCTGGGACACAGCTTCTTCGTGTTCCACAATGCGGAGACGGATCAGGTCAATGTAGTTTACAAGAGAAAGGGAAATACCTACGGGCTGATCGAGCCTGAGAATTAAGAGACGGATATCCGGGGAAAACGGATGGCGGGAGAATGCAATGCATTCTCCCCTTTTTTGACATAACCCTTTTTTGCCGCACATATATTTACGGTAAAAGCTGCGTGAGAAAGACAGGTGCGCGGAATGGGTCGTATGGGAAAGAAACTGGGGCTGCTCTTTTTACTTGCCTTTGGCTGTGTATGTATCGCGGGAGAACTGCTGGGCAAATGGAAGCTGCCCGGATGGCAGGAAAACGGACAGTTTTTCACCGGGGAGCAGGCAGTGGAGGTGACGGCGGACGGCAGTTATATCAAGTGGGTGGAGTTTCATGCCACGTGTGAGGCGCTGGCGGCGGCCTACGATCTGGATGTGGAGACGTATCTGGACGAGAATCATATAAGCTGGATCGAGCTTCTGGCTTACGAGGGGGCCAGAACCGGGGGCAAATTTGACAAAAACAGCGTCCGAAATATACAGGAGACGGCAGAGAAATTGAAAAACGGCGATACTACAATGGCGCAGCTGACGAAGGATATGGAGTATTACGACTATTATCTGGAAGCCTATGGGGCGGTGCTGGGCGGTATGGTGGGAGAGTTTACGCTGGACGGCAAGAAAGTTTACGGCCTGAAAGCCTTTTCACCGATTGCAAAGGGGTTTGATTACAGCCATTACGATGACTTCGGATCCTCCCGCAGCTATGGTTATTCGAGACCTCATCTGGGTCATGACATGATGGGGCAGATCGGCACGCCCATCATCGCGGTGGAGTCCGGCTATGTGGAGGCTCTCGGCTGGAACCAGTACGGGGGCTGGCGCATCGGCATCCGCAGCTTCGACGGCAAGCGGTATTACTATTACGCGCATCTCAGGCAGAATTATCCTTACGCGGAAGGGCTTGAGGAGGGCAGTGTGGTGACTGCCGGGGATGTGATCGGCTATATGGGGCATACAGGCTACAGCACCACGGAGAATGTGAACAACATTAAGACCGTGCATCTGCACTGGGGATTGCAGCTGATTTTCGACGAGTCCCAGAAGGAGGGAAACAACGAGATCTGGGTGGACTGCTATGAGCTCTCCAAGTTCCTCTACCGCAATCGCAGTGAGGTGGAAAAGGTGGGGGACAGCAGAGAGTGGCGGAGAGTCGTGCCCATGACGGATCCGGCGGCGGAGTCCTACGATGCGCAAAAATAAGTTGTTGAAAATAGCCAATGATTTAGATATACTTTTTATAGCACTATTTGTTTTGCATAACGAGTTGTTAAATTATAATTTAATTAGGAGAAGGATCATGGGGGACAAGAAGAGCGAAGTACCGGAAAAAAAGAACGGAGTATCAGAGAAAAAGAGTCAAGCCGCCCAGTTAAAAAAGCTGGTGCGGCAGGCGCTGTTGTCAGTGGCGATAGGAGTCGTGCTGCTGGTCGGGTTCATTGTATTTAACATGGGACTGTCAAGCATACACAGCGCACAGCTCAATACGACCGTGGCGCTGAATCAGTACCGGATCGCGTCCAAGACGCTGACTTATAATATACAGTCTTATGCGGTCACGGGTGAACAAAGATATTACGATGGATACATGAAAGAATTGAATGAGGACAGGAACAGGGAACAGGCAATCGAATCTCTGGAGCACTGTGACCTCAAGGAAGATGAGTGGACAAGCCTGAATCAGATTGCATCCATGTCCAATCAGCTTGTTCCGATGGAAGAGGAAGCAATGGCCTATGTGCAGGCAGGCAATCTGGAGGCAGCACAGGCGTGTGTGTTCAGCACAGAGTACGAGAATTCGGTGGATCAGATCAGCAAGCAGACGGATGAGACGATCCTTGCCATCTTGACCAGAAAGGACAAAAGGCAGGCAGGTCTGAAGGTGATGCAGTACATTTTTGAGATCCTGTTTGCGATATCTTTCCTGTATGTGGTAAAGGAACTTGTCAAAACCATTAAATTTTCCGAGAAGGAGCTTTTAGAGCCGATCGTGAAGGTGTCGGATCAGATGGCAGTGCTTGCGGGCGGCGAATTCCATGTGGATCTTGACATGGAGGAGGATGAGAGCGAAGTCGGAAAAATGGTTTCCTCCATCGCTTTTATGAAGAGCAATCTGCTTGGCATGATAAAAGAGATCACCCAGACGCTGGAAAAGATGGGAAATGGA
This sequence comes from uncultured Bacteroides sp., assembly GCA_964625055.1. Taxonomy (GTDB): domain Bacteria; phylum Bacillota; class Clostridia; order Lachnospirales; family Lachnospiraceae; genus UBA3282. The sequence goes on from CAZUZZ010000211.1 coordinate 2,347, forward strand.
AATTATCAGATCGAGATAGAGCAGGAGTATGTGGGTGAATTTGTAACGATCAAAGAATCTTTTGTGCAGATCGGCGAAAAGATGCGGGAAACGATCGGAACGATCCGCACTGTCTCTGGTCAGATCGACAGCGGCTCGGAGCAGTTGGCGTACGCCGCACAGGATCTGGCTGAAAATTGTACGCTGCAGGCGATGAAGGTGGCGGAACTGACGACTGCATTTGATGCCATGACAAAGAGTATGGAAGAAAATGCACGTGAGGCGGAAGAGTCTGCAAGAATAGCTTCGGCGGCGGGCATGACGATGGAAAAAGGCAATGAGAAGCTGCAGGAATTGAAAGCTTCGATTCAGGAGATCGGCAAATGCTCAGAGCAGATCGGTACGATCATCGGGGCGATAGAAGATATCGCATCCCAGACGAATCTTCTGGCGTTGAATGCGGCGATCGAAGCGGCAAGAGCAGGCGAGGCCGGAAAAGGGTTTGCCGTTGTGGCGGAGCAGGTGAAAAATCTGGCGAGTGAATCGGCGAAGGCGGCCGGCAGAACAACCGAGCTGATCGAGACGACAGTTTCGGTAATGAACAAGAGCATTCTGATCGCGGAAGAGACAGAGGCCAACATGAATGAGGTAATGGTCGATACCAGAGAGGCCACAGGAAAAATGGGACAGATAGAGCAGATCCTGAAGAATGACACACAGCGTATGCAGGAGCTGAATGAAAATGTTTCACAGGTTTCTGCCGCTGTCGATAACAATTCCGCCACGTCGGAGGAGACAGCCGCTGTCAGTACGGAACAGAAATCTCAGGTGGAGACAATGGTGGAATTGATGGATAAGTTTGAGATATAAAAGCAGGGTATGTTAGATTGCAAAATAAGAATCGCTATGATACAATAGGAATAGCGGACAATGACAAAAAAATAACAATCGGTTATAAGCCTTGTATAATGGGCTTTTTAGTAAAAAAATACAAATATGGAGGAGAAGAAGATGGCAAAAAAAGTTGTTTTGGCAGGTGCCTGCCGTACAGCAATCGGCACTATGGGCGGGGGCTTGAGCACTACACCGGCAGCAGAGCTGGGAGCAATCGTTATCAAGGAGGCGCTTAACAGAGCGGGGGTAGCGCCTGATAAGGTTGATCAGGTGTATATGGGTTGTGTTATTCAGGCGGGACAGGGCCAGAACGTGGCTCGCCAGGCTTCCATCAAAGCAGGACTTCCCAATGAGGTTCCGGCAGTTACTATCAATGTGGTCTGCGGTTCCGGCTTAAACTGCGTGAATATGGCTGCACAGATGATTCAGGCAGGAGATGCGGATATCGTGGTTGCAGGCGGTATGGAGAATATGTCCATGGCTCCTTACGCAGTTCCTCAGGGACGTTACGGCTATAGAATGAACAACGGCACATTGGTTGATACCATGGTTAACGATGCATTGTGGGATGCCTTCAACAACTATCATATGATCAAGACAGCAGATAAC
>CAZUZZ010000212.1:0-3822 GCA_964625055.1 uncultured Bacteroides sp.
TTTCTGTTGCACTGGCCTTGGAGTCGCCTCCACCGGACGTTATCCGGCATCCTGCCCTATGGAGCCCGGACTTTCCTCGTCTGTACCCTTTCGTCTGTACAGCCGCGATCATCTGTTCTACTTAATGAAACACTCAGACTTCAAAACAGCTTCCCCCTACAAACTCTCTGCACAGGGAATTTTTCGGCAGCTCTTCGCTGCTCACTCCCAGAAAATATTCCAGGAACTTTAATAACCGCTTCGCCTCGTGATACTCCGGCTCCCCCCTCTGTATGCTGAACAAAAGCGGCTCCGCATATTGTTTGATGACCGCCAGTTCATAGATCATCGCTGAATTGAACATGGCGTCCGCCTCCTCCTGGAAGGGGAATATATATTGCTCCTCGCCTCTCCTGACAGAGCCCCACATGGAAATGGTCCTGGTCGCCGAGGCGCCTCTGGTCCTGGCATCCCGCACGAGACGGCGCAGCAGCCGGTTATCCGTGGTGGGAATCCGGTTATGTTCGTCCACATTCAAAGTGGTGAGGGCACTGATATAAATCTTATATTTGCTCTCAGCCGGAAGAGCGTAGGACATTTTTTCATTCAAGCCGTGAATCCCCTCTATGACCAGAATGTCATCCGGTCCCAGACAGGTCTCTTTTCCGCTGTATTCCCGTTTTCCGGTTTTAAAATTAAAGCTGGGAAGCTGTACCCTCTTTCCCTCCAAGAGGGCCGTCATATCCTGATTAAACTGCTCCACATCCAGAGCCTCCAGACACTCAAAATCCGGCTTCCCGTCTTCATCCAGAGGTGTCTTATCGTGATTGAGATAGTAATTGTCAAGCCCGATGGGATGGGGCTTTAAGCCATAGGTCCTGAGCTGAATGGACAGTCTGTGGGAGAAGGTGGTCTTGCCGGAGGAGGAAGGTCCCGCGATCATCACAAACTTCACACCCTCTCGTCTTGCGATATCTCTGGCGATCTCACCGATCCTTCTCTCCTGCAGCGCCTCCTGCACCAGGATCATATCGGAAATATTGCCGCTGCAGATCTGATCGTTTAAATCACCCACCGTATCGATCCCCAGCTCTCTGCCCCACTCTCCCGTGGCAAGCAGTGTCTGAAACAGTTTTTTTCGCGGCTTAAACTCCGGAAGGATCTCCGGCTCCTCCGGTTCCGGCAGGAGCAGTATCATGCCCTCCTCGTAAGCGAAAAGATCAAAATGCCGGATATAGCCGGTGCTTGGCATCATATAGCCGTAGAAATAATCGTAGTAATCTCCCATACAATATACATTGATGTTAGAGCTTCTGCGATAGCGGAACAAAGACACCTTATCCTTCATCCCGTTTTCCGCAAAGAGCGCCACCGCCTCGTCTGCCGGATATGCCTTCTTCGTCACCAGAAGATCCATATCCACCAGCTCACCCATACGGTCTTTCACCTGTTCAATGGCCCTGGCATCCAGCTTCAGTCCGTTTCGGAAGGCACAGTAATACCCGGCGCCGATCGCAAACTCCACCTTCACATTGGCTGCCGCCTCCACGCCTGCCACATCCTTGATTGCCTTCAGCATGAGCATGATCGCAGTTCTCACGTAAGTTTTGTGCCCAATGGCATCTCCGTAAGTAATAAACTCCAGCTCACAATCCCGATCCGCCCGCTTCATCAGCTCACAGATCTTGCCGTCCACCGTCACCAGCGCGATCTGGCTGACATAATCGTTCTGGTGTTCCTCCGCTATGTCTTCATATCTGGTGCCATCCTCATAGCGCTTCTCTTTTCCTCCGATCTTGATCGTAACCATAGGCAATCTCCTCCTTTTCTCCGCTTCTTTTATGCAATAGTATTATGTAAACTAAATAAATAAATTTCGGACCCGCCGACAGTCCTGCAGCTGCGTCTCCACTTCTTCGAAACGCTCCCTTCTCTTATCATCTGCCAATCCCTGACTGTGCAGTCTTGCGAGAATCTCCTCACAAATGGCCTCCTCCCGTTCCAAAAACGATAAAAAAACAGGTGTTCTTTTTCGCAGCAGTACCGGACCATATCGGTCCTCTAGTTTACATAATTCTACGTCTGTGCTGCCGGATATTTCCGCGCTTCCCGACCGGGGATCCTTCTCCTGATCCGTCACAGCCCGTATCACCTGATAGAACTTGCCTTCCTCCTGAAGAATCTCCTCGTCCCGAATCCGGTAACCGTTTTCCCGCAAAAACCGCCGAAACTGCTGAAGCTCCGACTGGGGCTGCAGCACCAGTTCACGAAAGGAATCTGTTTTTTCCCTCTCCTTAGCCAGAATCCGCATCATCAGGCCGCCGCCCATACCGGCACAGATCAGGGTATCCGCCTCTCCCATCCTATACTTATGTAAACCATCCGACAATCGTGTCTCTATCTGCTCTTCCAGACCACAGGCCGCTATATGCTCTCCGGCCGCGCTTAAGGGCCCCTCCCGCAGATCCATGGCCAATGCTCTCGGGCTGATTCCCTGCTGTACCAGATAGATCGCCGTAAAGCCATGATCGCAGCCCACATCACAGACCACGTTTCCTCTGGTCACCATAGCCGCTACCGTCCGCAGTCTCTCAGATAACGTCACAGGCCGCATCAATCCAAATAATCCTTTAGCTTCCGGCTTCTGCTGGGATGACGCAGCTTTCTGAGCGCCTTGGCCTCAATCTGCCTGATCCGCTCACGGGTCACGTTAAACTCCTTACCCACTTCCTCCAGAGTTCTGGCCCTGCCGTCATCCAGTCCAAACCGCAGTCTTAAGACCTTCTGCTCCCTCTCTGTCAAGGTGCCTAAGACCTCCACCAGCTGCTCCTTTAACAGGGTAAAGGCAGCGGCGTCCGCCGGAACCGGCACATTGTCATCCTGTATGAAATCTCCCAGATGGCTGTCCTCCTCCTCACCGATCGGTGTTTCCAGAGACACCGGCTCCTGGGATATCTTTAAAATCTCTCTCACGCGCTCCACGGGCATATTCATCTGCTCCGCGATCTCCTCCGGGGTAGGTTCTCTCCCCAGTTCCTGCAAAAGCTGTCTGCTCACCCGGATCAGCTTATTGATGGTCTCCACCATATGCACTGGAATACGGATGGTTCTTGCCTGATCCGCAATGGCCCTGGTGATGGCCTGTCTGATCCACCAGGTGGCGTAGGTCGAAAACTTATAACCCTTCCGGTAATCAAACTTTTCCACCGCCTTGATCAGACCCAGATTGCCCTCCTGAATCAGATCCAGAAAGAGCATACCACGCCCCACATAGCGTTTCGCAATGCTGACCACCAGTCTGAGATTGGCCTCCGCCAGACGCTGTTTGGCCTCCAGATCTCCCATCTCCATCTTTTTCGCCAGCTCAATCTCTTCCTCCGCACTTAAGAGCGGCACCTTGCCGATCTCCTTCAGATACATCCTGACAGGATCCTCGATACTGATCCCATCCGGCACGGAAAGATCGATGTCCTCCACATCCACATCGTCCTCCTCCGTCAGGATGATCTCCTCATCATCCACGTCGTCCTCCTCTGTGATGCGCAGCACATCCACACCATTCTGTTCCAGCGTCTCCAGGATCTTGTCAAACTGATCCTCCTCCGGAGACAGATCGGAAAAGAAATCGTTGATCTCCTGGTATTCCAGCACATTTTTTTTCTTCTTCGCAACAGCCAGAAGCTCTTTTAAGCGCTCCTCAAACTTTGCCTGTACATTTTCATCCATGAATTACTCCATCCTTCCTGTAATTAGCGACATAAAAGACGTCGTTACCTACAATTCAACTTATGTCTTATATTTCATCCCTAAACGGGCCTTTTTTCGATTAGCTTACCCTGATCC
>CAZUZZ010000213.1:0-3792 GCA_964625055.1 uncultured Bacteroides sp.
CGTAGAGGAGATCAACCGCCGCTTTATTGCCCGGATCGAGCAGATGTATCCCGGCAATCAGGAGAAGGTCAGAAAGATGGCGATCATCTATGATGGTCAGGTTAAGATGGCGCATCTGGCGATCGCGGCCGGCTATTCAGTAAACGGCGTGGCAAGATTACATACGGAGATCTTAAAGAATCAGGAGTTAAAGGACTTCTATGAGATGATGCCTGAGAAGTTTAATAACAAGACAAACGGCATCACCCAGAGACGTTTCCTTCTGCACGCGAATCCGCTTCTTGCAGACTGGGTGACGGCTCATGTGGGCAACGACTGGATCACCGATCTGCCGAAGATCAACAAGCTCAAGATCTACGCCGACGACGAGAAGGCGCAGCAAGAGTTTATGAATATCAAATACCAGAACAAGGTGAGGCTGGCTGAGTACATCATGGAGCACAATGGAATTGAGGTAGATCCCCGTTCTATCTTTGATGTACAGGTAAAGCGTCTGCACGAGTACAAGCGTCAGCTTTTAAACATCCTGCATGTGATGTACCTTTACAATGAGTTGAAAGAGCATCCCGAGATGGAATTCTATCCCCGTACCTTTATCTTTGGCGCGAAGGCGGCAGCAGGCTATCGCAATGCGAAGCTGACCATCAAGCTAATCAATGCGGTGGCGGATGTGGTGAACAACGACCCTGCCATTGAAGGCAAGATTAAGGTGGTATTTATCGAAAACTACCGTGTTTCCAATGCGGAGATCATCTTTGCGGCGGCTGATGTGTCCGAGCAGATTTCCACAGCCAGCAAGGAGGCATCCGGAACCGGTAATATGAAGTTTATGCTGAACGGAGCGCTCACCATCGGTACGATGGACGGTGCGAATGTGGAGATCGTAGAGGAAGTGGGAGAGGACAATGCTTTCATCTTCGGTCTGTCCTCCGATGAGGTTATCCGCTATGAGAATTATGGCGGTTATGATCCCACTGAGATCTTTAACAACGATCCGGATGTGAGAAAGGTTCTGATGCAGCTGATCAACGGCACGTATGCGCCGGGAGATCCGGATATGTTCCGTACCTTATACAACTCACTGTTAAATACGCAGAGCACCTCTAAAGCGGATACTTACTTTATCCTGAAGGATTTCAAGGCCTATGCGGAGGCGCAGAGAAAGGTGGAGGCAGCCTACAGGAATGAAAAGGGCTGGGCGAGAAGCGCTATCCTGAACGTGGCTTGCTCCGGTAAGTTCACTTCCGACAGAACCATTCAGGAATATGTGGATGAGATCTGGAAGCTGGATAAGGTCGTGCTTCCTAAGGAGCCGGTCGTGACCGATAAAAAATCTATCAAGAAGTAGTTATAGGTATAATAAAGACTGCCGTCCGGTTGGGCGGGCGGCAGTCCTTTCATAGAGAAATACAAGACAGAAAGGTGGCTTTAGCGTGGCAATTATTATTCGTTGTGCTCGCACCCGAATACAGGGGCAGTAAAAAAGCAGATATGTAGTCTCATATAAATGGGATTTTTTTGCGTGCGAATAAAAATTACCACATTCTTATCGGACAGATATGGCGGAAGTCAGATCTGTGCTGCTTGCTTTGTTGTATTATTTTAGCGGGAAAATTCTATTTATGGAATCGTGCCTGCTTTTTTATTGCCTTTTCTTTGGGGAAAGTATCCGGTTAAGTCCGGATCGCGGAGTACACAATAAGGAGGAGGCACGCTATGCAAAAAGGCAGGAGGTATCAAAACCTATCTGATTCACAGAATTTTATTACGAACAGGAAACTGATTCACAGGATTATAAGCTTTGCGGACTTTCATGCAAGCGATACAGTTCTTGAGATCGGAACCGGAAAAGGGCATTTGACGGAGGAGCTGTGCCGGAAAGCCGGTATGGTCTGCTCGGTGGAGATTGACCGAAAATTATATGATAGCGCAGGGAAACGGCTTGCGCAGTATTCTAATTTAAAATTGATATGCGGGGATATCCTGAAATATGAGCTGCCGTCAAAGGGTGATTACAGGGTTTTCGCCAATATACCCTATTTCATCACGACACAGATCATCGATAAACTGACACAGGCGCCGAACCCACCGACGGATATCTGGTTGGTGATGGAGAAGGGGGCGGCGAAACGGTTTATGGGGATACCAAAAGAGACAAAGAAATCTTTGCTGCTCAAGGTAAACTGGGATATGAAGATCAAGTACCGTTTTCGCAGGGAAGATTTTCACCCGATGCCGAGAGTAGATTCTGTTCTGGTGCATTTTGCAGGGAAGGCAATGCCGGATCTTGACAGAAGCGAATACTATGAATTTCAGAAATTTCTTGAGCGGTCGATGAAATACGGCATATGTGGTAAAGGAGGACCGCTTACCAAAAGGCAGGTGTCGACAGCGCTGAAGCAGGCAGGACTGCCCCACGCTCATGAAGACGGCGTCACGCTTTACATTCAATGGCTTTGTTTATTTCGATGCTATCGGAAAATGGGAAAGTATATGATATAATCGTCGCAGGGTCAGCACCATGCGACAAATATTTTCACTATATTGGCTTCTGAGATATGGTACAATGGAAAATGAAAGGATTTTTTATATATGGAAAAGGCATTTTTAGTGGGCGTAAATTTAAATGACGGTGACGATTACCTGCTTTCGCTGGAAGAACTGGGAGAGCTGGCGAAAGCCTGCGATATGGAAGTGGCGGGCAGAGCGGTACAGGCGCTTCCGGAAGTGCATAAGGCCTTTTACATCGGCACAGGCAAGGTGGATGAGGTAAGGGAGCTTGCCATAGAATGTGACGCGGATGTCATAATTTTCGACAATTCTCTCTCTCCGATGCAGCTTCGCAATCTGCAGGAGCGTCTGGAAAAGCCGGTCATGGACAGGAGCACGCTGATCCTGGATATTTTTGCGAGCCGGGCCAGGTCGCGGGAGGCGAAACTGCAGGTGGAGGTGGCAAGACTACAGTATATGCTGCCCCGACTGGTAGGACTTCACGCCGCACTCAGCAGGCAGGGCGGCGGCAGCGGCGCTCTGAGCAACAGGGGCGCGGGCGAGAAGAAGCTGGAACTGGACAGACGTGTGTTAGAGCATCGCCTGACAGAGCTGCGTCGGGAGTTAAAGGAAGTGAGCTCAGAGCGCGTGACACAGCGCAAACGCCGCATAGAATCGGGACTGCCGCGGGTGGCGCTGGTGGGCTATACCAATGCGGGGAAATCCACCCTTTTAAATGCTATGCTGGACCTGTACGGAAGCGACGAGATCGACGTGGAGGAAAAGAAGGTGATGGAGCGGGATATGCTCTTTGCCACGCTGGACACGACGGTGCGCAAGATAGAGCCGGAAGAGCATCACGCCTTTCTATTATCCGATACGGTGGGATTCATTCATAAGCTGCCCCACCATCTGGTGCAGGCCTTCCGATCCACGCTGGAGGAGGCGAAGGAGGCGGACATTCTGCTGCAGGTGGTAGATTATGCCAATCCACATTACCGGGAGCAGATCGAGGTGACCAATCGAACCTTGAAGGAGCTTGGCGCGGACGGTGTTCCCATGCTGTATCTCTATAATAAGGCGGATCTGGTGACGCAGGAGCATCTGCCGGGGGCTTTGCCGGCTGTGTCGGGGGACAACATTTATCTGTCTGCGAAGAAGCGGATCGGGATGGAGGAGCTGATCTGTCTGATTGAAGAAAAGCTTTCCGGCGGCTACAGAGAATGTACACTGTTGATTCCCTATACGGACGGCAGGGCGGTATCCTATCTCAACGAGAAGGGGTCGTGTACGAGACAGAGT
>CAZUZZ010000214.1:0-3781 GCA_964625055.1 uncultured Bacteroides sp.
TTGTGCCCTCCACGGCGATATTGATGATCTCCTCCCGATTCATATTGAAAACCACATCACGCTGCAATGTGGAGGTGGAATTGTAAATGTGCACAATGGCCTGTTTACAACCTTCAATTGCCTCAAAAGTGCGCTCTACAAGCTCTTCCCTGCACTGAGTCAGCACCTGCACCACCACATCGTCAGGAATCAGTTTTCTGTCCACCAGCTGGCGCAGAAAATCAAATTCGATCTGGCTGGCTGCCGGAAAGCCGATCTCAATCTCCTTAAAGCCCAGCTTGATCAGATAATTAAAAAATTCTATTTTTTCTGAAACGACCATGGGATCGATCAGCGCCTGATTGCCGTCCCGCAAATCTACACTGCACCACACCGGCGCCTTCTCAATCTGCTTGTTGACCCATTCTCTCTCCGGATAATCCACTACCGGATTTTTGCGATATCTCTTATAGTTTAACATGATTTTCCTCCTAAAATAATAATGAACCCGCCTATACAGCGGGTTCGTTTATGACGTTATTCTCCGAGACCATTCTCGATAGCGCTTACCAGCGCTTTCAGAGCTTCTTCCTCATCCTCACCGTCACATACAAACTCAATCTCATCGCCACACTTAACGCACGCCCCAAGCACACTTAGGACACTCTTGGCATTCGCTGTATTTTCACGAAATGTAAAAGTTATCAGAGATTTAAACTGCATCGCTTCCTTACATAGGATGCCTGCCGGTCTTAGATGTAGCCCTGTCGGGTTTTTTATGACTACCTTTTGACTTACCATACCCAATTCCTCACACTACTGCATTTTTCTATAAAGCTAAAATATAGTATAGCATTATTTCCATGATATCTCAAGTCCCTACCTACAACATAATGTTCTGGATGAGCTCGGCGAGCTTTTTCGCTTCCGCCGTGATCACCTTCTGATCCTTGCCCTCGATCATGACTCTGACAAGGGGTTCGGTTCCGGAAGGACGAATCAGCACGCGGCCTTCTCCCGCAAACTTTTTATTCAACGCGGCGATAGCCTCTGCGATCTCAGGATAATCCATAAAGTTTTCTTTTTTGTGATTGGGCACCTTCGCACCCACCAGTGCCTGCGGCATCACTTCCATGATGGATGCCAGCTCCGAGAGCGGCTTGCCCGTCTCCACCGTCACCTGTAAAAGATGAAGAGCACTCAAGAGACCGTCTCCCGTTGTATTTTCGTCTAAAAAGATCACGTGGCCGGACTGCTCACCGCCCAGACTCGCACCGATCTCACGCATACGTTCCAGTACATAGCGGTCGCCCACTTTTGTCTGCTCGATCTTGATACCGTTTTTCTCCCCCATCAGGAAAAAGCCCAGATTACTCATGACCGTCGCAACAATGGTGTCGCCTTTCAGCTTTCCCTGAGATTTCATATGATTGCCCACAATGGCCATGATCTGGTCGCCATCCACGATATTTCCCAGCTCATCCACCGCCAGCAGTCTGTCCGCATCTCCATCAAAGGCAAGTCCCAGCTGCGCCTTCTCATAGACTACCCTCGCCTGCAGCTCTTCCATATGTGTGGAACCACAGTTTGCATTTATGTTCGTGCCGTCGGGATTATTGTGGATCGCCACGATCTCAGCGCCCAGCTCTTTCATAGTCTCCACAGAGGTATAAAATGCTGCGCCCTCCGCACAGTCAAGTACGATCTTCATCCCGCGCAGATCCACATTCACCGCTTTCATGGCATGATTGATATACTCTTCTCTGGCATCCGTACGGTACTTGATCTTGCCAACACTTGCGCCGGTGGGAAACTTAACCCCCCGCATATCGCTGCGGATCAGCTCCTCAATCTCATCCTCCAGAGAATCGGGAAGCTTGTAGCCGTTCCCGTCGAAAAATTTAATGCCGTTAAACTCTACCGTGTTGTGGGAGGCGGAGATCACAACACCTGCGTCCACCTTGTATTTTCTGGTAAGATACGCCACCGCCGGAGTGGGTACCACACCCACATACACCGCATTCGCGCCCACGGAACACACGCCGGCCATCAGAGCATTCGCCAGCATATCTCCCGATATTCTCGTATCGCATCCCACCATGATCGTGGGCTTGTGCTCATTTTCCCTGGTGAGGACATAGGCTCCCGCCTGCCCCAGCTGCATCGCCAAAAGCGGCGATAACTCCTCATTTGCAACTCCGCGGACACCGTCCGTACCAAATAATCTGCTCATCTTGATATCCTTTCCTCTCACTCTTCTGCTATGATATGCACTCTCACTTCCGTAGTATCACTTGCTCTGAGCGTATCGTTCGCAACCGTAACGTCAACAGGGATCCAATAGCTGCCTTCTGCAAGTTCTTCCAGATTCTCTCTCTCCATCCAGACATCCAGATCCACCGATGCCGTAATGTCCTCCGCCGTAACCTCATTCAGATTCTCCAGCAGTCCCACTAACACAACACTGCATTCATTGGCAGGCTCTGTGATGACTGCCCTGTAACCGTCAGGAATGCCTGTAAAACGGATGCTGCCCACAGGGATGCGTACAGCGCGCTCCACTTCCGCTTCCACTCTTGCCACCACATTGACCTTACCCTCGAAATTTTCTTCCGCCAAGATCACACCGTCCGGCAAATATTCTGTGATATCCACCACTGTCGCCACATCCTCCGATGCCTCGTTGACCTCTAAAACATTGCCGGGGATCTCTATGGCATCGATACGTTCTAACAGCTTCGCTCTGGCCGCCACCGTAACGGTCGACTTGCTGAAGTCCACCTGACCTGTCAGCTGATATCCTTCCGCCGGTGTACCTGCCGCCTCACAGGTTAAAGGCACCGTCTTAAGCTCCAGAATCTCCACACTGACACGTACCTTAGAGATGCTCTTTTCAATACTTGCGGCTGTGATCTCCTCGCCCTTGTCATTGTAAAGACGGATATCAGAATTAGTTTCAATTTTGGTTGTAAAACTGGAAACATCCACTTCCGCCTGAGCCTTACTCACCTGTGTGATGACGGACTGAGGCCCGGAGATCTGGATCAGATTCTGCTCTGTGGTAACATCGCCCACCATATAGCCTTCCCGCACCTCACCCGTGGTGACAGATCTCAGCGGCAGCGATCTGGTCTGCTTTTCCTCGATATTCAGCTTCACGCTGTCGATATTGCCGCGGATGCTGTCCAGCTTGTCATTGTATTTATTGGTTGAAAGCTTGATCGCCACCGTATCCACGCTGGTCAGATCATTGACGTCCGCCTCAGCCACAATATTGCTCTTATCCAGCGCATCAATAATAGAGCGCGGTGCCGACACTGTGACCACATCGATCACATCCGTGCCGTCCAGCACTTCGTAAACCTGCCCTCTGTCCGTGATCAGATTCGTATTCTTGATGGTGACAGGCACATCTGTTACGCGGTAAGGTACAATGGGATCGTTTATGTTGGTCACGACCAGCCAGAGCACAGCTGCACTGAGAAAAGAGGCTATTTTAAGTCCCCAGTTCCGGGTAAGCTTATTTTTCATCCTTAAGCCCTGCCTTTCCGACGCCCTTGCCCTTCCAGAGCTTACGCTTCTTCTCCTCCGTCGGCTTATCCTGAATCTCCAAAAGCCGCTCTTTCAGGCGGGCCGCATCCAGATTTCTCTCCAGTTCACCGCCGTAGGCAACACTGATCTTACCGGTTTCCTCCGAAACGATCACTGTCAGGGAATCCGTCACCTCCGAGATTCCCACGCCCGCCCTATGCCGGGTACCCAGATCCTTGCTTAGCGCCATATTATCTGACAGCGGCAGATA
>CAZUZZ010000215.1:0-3766 GCA_964625055.1 uncultured Bacteroides sp.
AAAAATTCCGGCAGCATGGAGAAATAGTTGTAATCCCGCTCCAGATCTCCGTGCTTTCTGGAATACACATAATACAGCTTGTTATTTCCAAGCATCATCGGATAACCGCCCCGAAGCATATTATCCATATAGGTATACTGGCAGTAGGTGTCAAAGCTCTCCGAAGCCGTTTTCGTCGCAATGCCGCTGCCAAGCTCCTCTATAAGGCCTTCCGCCTCTTCCCGTTTTTCTTCAAAATAAGCGCCGTCCTTTTTTTCTTCCATGAACTGCTTTAAGCACGCTTTGTTTTGCACCTGACCGATGGCTTCATATAAAACGAGAGATTCTCCCGCCGCCAGCGTTTTCTGCGTGCCATAGAAACTACAGGGCAGAAGATTGGTGGTGATCTGCTTTTCCGCATACACACCCGAAAGACCATTTTCCGCAAAACGAACCGCCGACTGTAAAGAACAATCGTAAGCAAAAACAGCCTCCGTATCCACGATCGGTCTTAACAGTGTTCCATCCTCCAAACAGCCAAAAGAAAAATTACCGCTCTCAATCGCACGCACCGCCGCCGTATCTTCTATACTCGCGCGCACCCGGAAAAAGGGCACATTCCCCTCCAGATCCTCCGCCTGCATCCATGCTTTCGCGGTCTGCGTCATATTTTTCAGGTTGTCATCGTCTACGCCATAAGGGATCAGCGCCGGCATACCGTCCAGAATTTCCAGTGAGATCTCTCTGTTCTCCTGATTCGTCACCGTCACTTTTCTGACAAGAGCGCCCACCTTCTCCCCCGGCAGCGTAAAATAATCTACTCTTACAAGCAGCTTTTCCGCCTCATTTTCTTCCTGTATGGACAGGCTGTTCATTCCGATCTCCATCTTCTGTGCAAGCTTCTCTTCGGAAAAACATTCCATGTACTTTCCGTCTTTACGAAGGAATGTGCGGAATCCTGTCCGCTTCACATTCTGATAGGCCACATGAGCCGGATAAAACTCCATGATCGCACAGTCCTTATTGTCCACGCCGAAGCTGACCACACACTGACCGCGATTTACGTAGTAACACCAGATCGGAATGCCCCGAACCCCTGCAATCCCCGGCAAAAAGCTTGCAAAGGTTGACTTTCTGCCGTAATCATTCATGATAAATTTTTTCTGTTCTTGTCTCATACTCACCCTCTTTTCATGCCTCCAGCAAAATTTCTATTTTATGTACGCCCTCGGAAAGAGATGCGATCTCCGCCTTCCCGATCACTGCTTTTACCGCTTCTGTAAGCGGTATTTCCCTTCCGTCTATCGATGCCGAACAAATGCGGTAATCTTCATATTCCGCCTTTTGAGGATTTCTCATGATGATGTGGAATTTCTTTCCCGCGAAAAGAAGCTCCATCTCCGCTTTCCCATCATCATCAAACTGCTCTTTCATAAGCGCGGGCGCGATCTCCAGATCTCCCGCTTTTCCCCTGACGCCAAACACTTCCGTCACAACCGTCAGCATATACCAGCTCGCCGCTCCTGTCAGATAGTGATACATCCCCCGTCCTTTGGCGTTAAAATATTCCGGGATACCGGGATAGATCTTACTCGTCTCAAAATCCATCGCCGTATCTGCCAAAGTCTGCAGCGCCTTGTATCCTTTTCTTGCAAATCCTCTTTTGTACAGCGCATTGGCATACATGACCGTCATGTGGGAGAAGACCGCCCCGTTTTCTTTCTCACCGTAGGCGAAGCCAAACATTCTGCCCAGATCCGTTTTCATCTCATGGAAATCCGTGTTCAGACGGTAGCCGCCGATATGCCTGTCATACAGATATTTATCCGCGCTTCTCGCAATACTCCGAATCCGGTCTTCATCCGCCGTGCCGCCCATGATCGCGAAGACCTGCCCTGTCAGCATCATGCGCACACCGTTCTCGTTCTCACCCTCCACCTGTCTGCCGTGATTATCGTAATAGCCGTTGAACCATCCGTCTCCGTCCTGATCAGTCACCCATTCCGTCTGGTTGATGTGATTTACCATCCAGTCCGCTTTTTCACGCAGATCCTCGATCAGACTTTCAATCTTTACGGCGACGGTCTTCCCGCTCACCGAATGCCGACATATTTTTCCGTATTGGGAGAGTACCTGATTCTTTTCCTCCCGGCTGTCATATGCTGCCTTGTCCATATGTAAGAGCTGCAGCATTTCTTCCGCGATGAGTATTTCCGTTTTCCCGGTCCTGTCTCCATAGCATTCCAAATACTCCGCCAGATCGCGCAGATTGCCCGCATAGGCATTGGTGAATGCAACACTCTCACCTCGCTCCTGCGCCATATCCAGCGCGTCATTCCAGTCTGCCCCGCGCAGTCTGCAGTGGTTGTGCTCTCCGACCTCGTAGAATGCGCATAGATTTTGTAACAGTAAGTGCTCCAGAACGGTTCCGTAGTAAACGCCGCCATCTCTGTCTTTCTGACGGTTACCATATGTGTCGTCCCACTGTTCATCTACCGCGGATCCGCGTTCCACTTGTCTGTCCTTAAAATAAGACACTTTCTCCTCAAGTATCTCGATGTCCCCGGTCTGATCCATATACAGCTTCGTCGTCATAAACGGCCAGACGCCATGATCCATCCACACCCGCGTAATATTATTTCTGTCTGCAATAAACTCTCCCTGTCCTGCGCCGATGATGGTGGCGTTTGTCCCGTCCATCCGCACGCCGCCGAAATTGTCTAAAAGCATCTGCCGCACACCCTCCGGGTTCATCAAAAGCAGTGCGAGACAGTCCTGCCAGAGATCCCGCCATCCTCGTCCGCCTTTTCCGTAATCGTGATAAGGAAGGAAGGAGCAGCCGTATATTCTCCGCAAAATAGGCTGGAAACTCACCCAGCGCATAAAATTATCAAAGTTCTGATCTCCCGTGCGATAAGTGATATTGACCTTCTCCTGCCAGTAAGCCTTCGTTTTCGCAAATGCCTCTTCCGCCTTATCTGCCGTCCGGTATGCGTCTACGATTCCCGCTATCTCCTCCGGTTTTTCCGTCGCTCCCAAAAGAATCGTAAAGGAAGCGCTCTTTCCAGGCTCCAGCACAGTCTTTGCGAACTTCAGACCTCCCACCGCCTCTTTCCCTTCTATCTGCTTCCCCGCAGGGACACCGGGATAATCTGCCCAGACAGCCCGCGGCCTGGTATAACTGCCGCCCTCCCCGATAAATTCTTCCGCCGTCGGAAAGAAAGCTTTCGGGTTTTCGCCCTCTCCCGTCACGCCACAGACAAAATAACTGATCTTATTCTTCTGATGTCCCCTCTCATCAAAGGAGAGCGTCGGCGTCACCGTCACCCCTTCCTCTCTCACACCGATACGATGCAGCAGTGATGTGACGTGCCTGTGATCCCGGATATTGTCCGCGCTTCTCCCGTAGATAGGAATGGCCGCCGTAGGCACAAACGCAATCGGGCTTTCTCCGATATTTGTCAGCTCCACCCGCATGATCTCCACGTCATGATCCACCGGCACGAAGGAAGTCACATTCGCTTTCAGCTGATATTTGCGGGAAATCCGTGTGACACTCTGCCACATCAATCCCGCCGTCATCATGCTTTCATCCTGCATATCCGTAAATTTTTCCTGCTCCGCCTCCGCTGAGGCTCCTGTCGCAGACCAGATTCCTGCGCCCTCTATATGGCACCAGAAATTTCTCGTAGAGCGGTTATTATGCAGATTTTCCACGCTGACCGGCTCCAGTATAAATTCATTCTGGTTTCGTTTGCTGTCCCCTCCAAGATCAGGCGTCAGCGCA
>CAZUZZ010000216.1:0-3766 GCA_964625055.1 uncultured Bacteroides sp.
GGATGTGGGAACACTCCACTCTTTCTGGGAAGCGAATATGGAATTGATCGATATTGTGCCGGAGTTTAACCTCTACGAAGAGTATTGGAAGATATATACGAAGAGCGAGATCCTGCCGCCGCAGTATCTGTCGGCAGACAGTGTGGTGGAAAAGAGTATCATTGGCGAGGGCAGTGAGATCTACGGACAGGTTTATAATTCCGTGATCGGCTGCGGTGTCACCATCGGAGCTGGTACGGTGATCAGGGATTCCATCATTATGAATCAGACGCAGATCGGTGAGAACTGTGAGATTTATAAAGCGGTTGTGGCGGAGAACGTGGTGATTGAGAATGATGTGAAGATGGGTATCGGGGAACCGGTTCCCAACGAGACAGATCCGCACATTTACGATCATGATCTCGTCACAGTGGGTGAAAAGAGCGTTATTCCGAAGGGCATAACCATAGGGAAAAATTCAGTGGTATTCGGTGTGACGACGCATGACGATTATCCGAATGGAAATCTTCCCAGTGGTAAAACTTTGATTAAGGCAGGTGATAAATCGTGAGAGCAATCGGAATTATCTTAGCAGGTGGTAACAATCACAGAATCCGGCAGTTGACCCAGAAGCGTGCGGTCTGTGCGATGCCTATTGCAGGAAGCTACAGAGGCATCGACTTCGCCCTCAGTAATATGTCCAATTCCCACATCAATAAAGTGGCGGTGTTTACGCAGTACAATGCAGGCAGCCTGAATGAGCATTTGAGTTCTTCGAAATGGTGGGATTTCGGACGGAAGCAGGGGGGATTGTTCGTAGTGACGCCTGCAGTGACAGCGGAGAGCAATGCCTGGTATCGGGGTACGGCGGATGCGATCGCGCAGAATCTGTCTTTTTTGAAGAACAGCCATGAGCCCTATGTAGTGATCGGTTCCGGCGATTGTGTCTATAAGATGGATTACAATAAAGTGCTGGAGTATCATATCGAGAAAAAGGCTGATATCACAGTAGTATGTAAGGATCTGGATCCGGACGTCAATGTGGAGCGTTTCGGTACGATCAAGATGAATGAGGACAGCCGTATTGAGGAGTTTGAGGAGAAGCCGGTGGTGGCGAAATCCAATACTATCTCCTGCGGTATCTATGTAGTCAGAAGACGTTTGCTGATCGAGATGATCGAGAAGTGCAAAGAGGAGGACCGCTTCGATTTTGTAAAAGATATCCTGATCCGTTATAAGAACCAGAAACGGATCTATGGTTATAAGACCAAGGAGTATTGGAGCAATATCGCTACGGTGGATGATTACTTTAAGACCAATATGGACTTCCTGAAACCGGAGATCAGAGATTACTTTTTCAAGCAGTACCCTGATGTATATTCCAAGGTGGACGATCTTCCGCCGGCGAAGTATAACGTGGGAGCCAAGATCAAAAATAGCCTGATATCCAGCGGCTGTATCGTCAACGGCACCGTGGAAGATTCTGTGATCTTTAAAGAGACCTATATCGGGAGCAACTGTTATATCAAGAACTCCATTATTCTGAATGATGTGTATATAGGAGACAATACGCACATAGAGAATTGTATTGTGGAGAGCAGAGGCACCATCCGTGCCAATTCTTATCATAAGGGCGAGAACGGAATTGAGATCGTTGTGGAACATAACGATAGATACGCTCTTTGATCAGAGCGCGGGCCGTATCGCCGGGGAGTTATGGATATTATGAGGGTGATTGCTATGAGGATTTAAGTTGGCTGTAAAAGGGTATGAGGAATTAAATGTTTATTACAAGCTACGTGGCTTGATGGGTATGACTTGTGTAGAAAGCTTGTGAAAACCGGCAGATTTCTGTCCGGTATCATATGATAAGGAGGCTGAGCTTCATGAGAATTACTGATGTCCGCGTGCGTAAAATGACTCAAGACAGCAAGATGAAGGCAATCGTCTCGATCACGATTGACGATGAATTCGTAGTTCATGACATTAAAGTAATTGAAGGCGAAAAAGGGCTGTTCATAGCGATGCCGAGCAAGAAGGCTTCGGATGGCGAGTACCGGGATATCGCGCATCCGATCAATTCGGAAACTCGGGAAAGAATCCAGAGCATCATTCTGGATAGCTATGAGAAAGCGCTTTTAGAACCGAACAGTGAGTAAAATGCATGATGAGATGAGAGAGGGACGCGAAAGCGTCCTTTTCTTTTTTGCTGTTTAAGTTTCTTGCAAGAGCAGACAAATACTGATAGAATAGAAAAACGAGCGAAAACCAATGGCACACAGAATCGAGGTAACTATGTACGTCATCGTAGGTCTGGGAAATCCAGACAGAAAATATATGAATACCAGGCATAACATCGGCTTTGATGTGATCGACGCGATCGCGGAGAAGAATGGCATTGTGGTGGGAGAAAAAAAGCACAAGGCCGTTATTGGGAAGGGAATTGTGGCAGGACAGAAAGTCGTACTGGTAAAACCGCTCACTTATATGAATTTGAGTGGTGAGAGTGTCCGCAGTGTCATAGACTTTTATAAAGTGGACGAGAAAAACGAGCTGATCGTGATTTCGGACGATATCAACCTCGATATGGGACAGATCCGGATTCGGAAGCGGGGCAGTGACGGTGGCCATAACGGTTTGAAAAATATCATCATGCATCTGGGGCATAACGAGTTTATCCGGGTGCGGATGGGTGTGGGAGAAAAGCCGCCGAAAATGGATCTGGCGGATTATGTGCTGTGCCATTATTTTGAGGACGAACGAGAAATGATGAACGAGGGTGCCCGCACGGCAGCCTTGGCAATAGAGATGATCGTTGCAGAAGGACCCGACGCCGCCATGAATCAATACAATGCGCGCAAGCGTCCTCCACAGGAGACAACGTAAAACAAAGAGAGGTTCAAATGAGAGCATTATTGGCTCCCCTGGAAGAACTGGGAGAATATGAAGAGATTAAAAAAATAATGGCCGGGGATCGTGTATCCGTGGCCTTGAGCGGTTGTGTGGATTCTCAGAAGCTGCATATGATCTATGGCCTGAGTGAAGGGTTTCGCTACAAGCTTATCGTCACCTTCAGCGATCTGAAAGCGAAGGAGCTGTACGAAGATTATCAGTTTTATGACAGAAATGTCATATTATATCCCGCCAAAGATTTGATCTTTTTTCAGGCGGATATCCATGGAAACCAACTCACTATGGAGCGGATCAAATGTCTGCGCAGGCTGACGGAGGGAACGCCGTTGACGGTGATCACCACTTACGATGCGCTGATGGCGCCCCAGGTGTCTATGGAGGCATGGCAGGAGCGGACGATCCATATTGACAAGTTGAGCGGTGTGGAGGAAAGCGATCTGGCGGTGCGGCTGACGGAGCTTGGCTATGAAAAGACCTATCAAGTGGAAGCGCCGGGGCAGTTCAGTATCAGGGGCGGTATTGTTGATATTTTTGATCTGACGGAGGAGAATCCTTACAGGATCGAGCTGTGGGGGGATGAAGTAGAGTCGATCCGCAGCTTCGACGTTTTAAGTCAGCGCTCCATCGAAAAGCTGGAGTCCGTAGATATTTATCCCGCAACAGAAATTGTTTTGTCGGACAAGGAGCTGCGGGAGGGTCTTGCCAGGATCCAGAGAGAGGGGAAGAAGCAGGCGCAGATACTCAGAGAGCAGATGAAGACGGAGGAGGCGCACCGTATAGAAGTGCAGATCCGGGAGCTTTCTGAGACTCTGCTTGAGCTGGGGCTTTCTTATAATGCGGTCAATCTGGAAAGCTATGTGCGCTATTTTTATCC